>JAWWPH010000181.1:0-9995 GCA_033850875.1 Nocardioidaceae bacterium
AGCCGGGCACTGTCGAGCTTCCCCCTGACGTGGGCGACCTCGGGGTCGGAGGACGCGTCGCGGAGCAGCAACAGCGTCGGGCAGACGCGCGGAGCGACTTCCGCGGCGAGCGTGCCCCAGCCGCGGACGATCGCCCTGGGATCGGTCTCGACCCGCTGCAGCTCGTCCGAGCGGACCTCGGCCGGGACCGGCCCCGCTCCGGCCAGGCCGGCGTCAGCGACCGCCGAGACCAGCCCCGGCTTGCCGCCGAAGCTCTTGTAGACGGTCTCCACCGACACCCCGGCCGATGATGCGATGCTCGCGACCGTCGTGGCCGCGTACCCGTTCGACAGGAACTGCGCGCGAGCTGCGGCGACGACGGCGCGACGCGTCGCACGCGCCCTGACCTCACGCCGGCGGGAGTCGTATCGCCGCTTTCGCTTGACGCCCGGGTCATTTCGATCCATGCTCATGTAACCAATACAATGACACACGATCGATGGAGGCGCCATGACGGATGGTTCCGCGGGACCGGCAGAACTCATCCAACGGCTGGCGGGAGCCACCAACGCGCACGACCTCGAGGGGCTGGTCGCCTGCTTCGCACCCGACTACCGCAACGAGACGCCCGCTCACCCGTCCCGCGGCTTCACCGGTCGCGAGCAGGTACGGCGGAACTGGGAGCAGATCTTCGCGTTCGTGCCCGATCTCACCGCCGAGGTCGTCCGCTTCACGGTGCATGACGACGTCGTCTGGTCGGAGTGGGAGCACCGCGGTACCCGGCGGGACGGCTCTGCGCACCTCATGCGCGGCGTGGCGATCTTCGCAGTGCGCGACTCCATGGCCGCCTGGGCGCGCTTCTACCTGGAGCCGGTCGACGAGGACGGCGTCGGCGTCGACGCCGCAGTACGCCGGCACGTGGGCGCGGCAGAGCGCGGCACGCCGTGATCGTGGTCGCCGGGGGGACCGGCCGGCTCGGCCAGCGGGTCGTCCGCCGCCTGCTCGACCGTGGGCTCGCGGTGCGGGTTCTCACGCGGTCGCCGACCGGCGCAGCCGGCCTGCCCGCGGCCGTCGAGCTTGCGGTCGGCGACGTACGGGACCGCACGAGCCTGCGCGCGGCGATGGTCGGCGCCCGGACGGTGGTGTCGGCCGTGCAGGGCGTAACGGGGACGGGAGGAGACTCGCCGGCCAGCGTCGACCGCGACGGCAACGCCAACCTCGTCGACGTGGCGGCCGACGTCGGCGCCGACGTGGTGATGATGTCGGTGGTGGGTGCATCCCCGGTCAGCCCCATGGAGCTGTTCGCCATGAAGTACGCGGCCGAGCAGCACCTCCGGGCGAGCGGAGTACCCGCGACGGTGGTCCGCGCAACCGCGTTCGCCGAGCTCTGGGTCGAGATCTCGAGGAAGACGGCCGGCCGGTCCGGGCGACCGGTCGTCTTCGGCCGCGGCGACAACCCGGTCAACTTCGTCTGTGTCGACGACGTCGCGGCAGCCGTTGAGTACGCCGTGGTCGAACCGACGACTCGGGGGACCACGATGCAGATCGGGGGTCCCGACACCGTCACGCTGAGCGCGCTGGCCGCGCTGGTCCAGGCGGCGGACGGCGGTACGGGGCAGCCTCGGCACGTCCCACCGCTCGCGCTCAAGGGTTTGGCCGGCAGCGTCGGCCGGGTCCGCCCCGCCTTCGGGCGGCAGCTGCGGATGGCGCTCGCCATGGACAGCATGGACCTGACGTTCGACGCCGTACCGATGCGCGCGGCGTTGCCGCAGCTTCCCTGTACGCCCCTGTCGGGCTGCCTGGGTTGACCGTCGCCCTTTATCAACCAGACGGTTGACAACAGATCTGCGTTCCCCGTAGCCTTCTATTCAACCGAACAGTTGAATACAAGGAGCGGACGATGGTGGCTGACCGGCTTTCGCGGGTCATGTCCGCACTGGCCGACCCCACCCGGCGAGACATGGTGGCTCGGCTCGCGGTTGGAGATGCCACCGTCAACGAGCTGGCCGCACCGTACGACGTGACCCTCCAGGCCGTGTCCAAGCACCTGAAGGTGCTCGAGGACGCGGGTCTGGTGAGCCGCCGACGCGACGCACAGCGCCGCCCCGTCCACCTCGAGGCCGAGGTCCTGGACCTGATGACCGCGTGGATCGACCGATACCGCCGGCAGGCCGAAGAACGCTACCGCCGCCTCGACGAGGTCCTCCGCTCCATGCCGGACGAACCCCCACCACCTACCCCGACCGACCGATGACAGGAGCACAGACATGACCGCCACGAGTACCCGCGAGGCCCAGATCGTCGCCGACTCGGAGGTTCCGCTCGTCCGGATCGTCCGCGAGTTCGATGCACCACCCGAGCGGGTCTTCCGCGCTCACACCGACCCCGACCTGGTGGCGCAGTGGATAGGCCCACGCCGGCTCACAATGCAGATCGGGCACTACGACTGCCGCACCGGCGGTTCGTACCGGTACCTGCTGAGCGACGACGACGGCAACGAGTACGGGTTCCACGGCAGCTTCCACGAGGTACGCCCCTCGGAGGTGATCGTGCAGACGTTCACGTTCGAGGGTGTGCCCGACAGTGTGGCGCTGGAGCGGCTGCAGCTCGAGGACCTGGGCGACGGCCGCTGCCGGCTGACCGCGACGTCGCTGGTCGACTCGTTCGAGGCCCGCGACGCCTTCCTCGCGAGCGGCATGGACAGCGGCGTCCAGGAGGGCTACCAGCGCCTCGACGAGCTGCTCGCCTCCTGACCGCAGGCACGGCGCCGCACGCTATCGGGTCAGTAGCCGTACCCGCCGCCGGACGACCCGCTCGAGCTCGAACCGGCCGACGACCCCGACTTGACCGGCTGCCCGCTGGGAGACACGGCGTACCAGACGCCGCCGAAGTTCTTGATGCCTTCGCCCGACGTGTCCCCAGCGGCGTGGTCGCCTACGTACGTGTACAGCGGCCAGCCTCCTGCGGTCGCCATCGGCTTACCGGCCATCGACTGCGTGCTGGCCACCTTCGCGCTGATGCCGTGGAGCTTGCCCGGCTTCGTCACCGGCGGCACGGGTGGCCAGTAGCTCAGACACTGCGTCGAGCAGCTGGACCGGCCCGGCTTGTCGGCGGTCAGCATGTAGACGGTCATGCCCTGGCCGTTGACGAGGACGTTGCCGAGCGACGTGTGGTGCACCTGCAGGGCCGCCGTCGCCTTGGTGGCGGACGCCGCCTTGACGCCGGCGGACGAGGCGCCGCCCGATGAGCCGGCGCCGGACGCGCCGCCGCCGGACGAGGCGCCGCTCGACGACGAGCCTCCACTGCACGACGAAAGGACGAATACTGCGGCGAGCGACAACGCACCCAGCCTGATCTGACGCACCATGGTGCCTCCTGACTTCCACCCAGACAACGTGGCAGCCTCCCCTGGGGTTCAGTGGGGTGAACGATGGGCGCACGCCGGCCGTTTACCGGGTGGAGGTGGGAACACGGACAGCGAAGCCGCTCTGATGCGTACCCTGCACGACGAACATGCCGGTGCGCTCTGGAACTACGCCCTGCACCTGACCAGTGGTGACCGCGCCCACGCAGAGGACGTCACCCAGGAGACGCTGCTGAGGGCGTGGCGGCACCCGGCCGTGCTGGGGCGGAGCACCAGCGCCGCACGGGCGTGGCTGTTCACCGTTGCCCGCAACATCGTCATCGACGACTGGCGCAGCAGCCGCTCGCAACGTGAGATCAGCACCGACGACCCCGGGCGCATGCAGGACCCCTCACCCGACCAGACCAATGTGCTCCTGCAGTCGTGGCTGGTGGCGGATGCGCTCAGAAGCCTGAGCGACGACCACCGTGCCGTTCTCGTGGAGTGCTACTACCGTGACCAGTCGGTCGCGGATGCGGCGCGCCATCTGGAGATCCCGGAGGGAACCGTGAAGTCCCGGATGCACTATGCGCTGCGCGCTCTGCGGCTCGCCCTGGAAGAGCGGGGGGCCGCGCTGTGAGCAGCCCACTGTGCAGAGACGATGCCGCGTACCTGCTCGGGGCGCTGTCACCGTCGGATCGCCGCGAGTTCGAGACCCACCTGGCCGACTGCACCGCCTGTCAACGGTCGGTGCAGCAACTGGCCGGCCTCCCGGGACTGTTGGGCAAGGTACAGCCCGCGGACTTCAGCTCACCGGCTGAGCCGCCTCCCTCCAGTCTTCTCCCCGCGCTCACGGCCGCGGTCCGCCAGGAGCGAACCCGACGACGCTGGCGCGCCGGAGCCCTCGCCGTGGCCGCGGCGTTCGCCGTGGCGCTGCTCGCCTTCGGAGTACGTGCGGTGTTCTTCTCCAGCAACCCGCCGGCCGGCGTGGCGATGAGCTCGGTCCGGGAGACGCCGGTCGAGGCGACGGCCCAGCTGACGGACAAGCCGTGGGGCACCCAGATCCAGCTGCTGTGCCACTACGACACGTCCCCCGCGTACGGGCCGCAGCCGCGGACGTACACGCTGGTGGTCACCGACCGGGCCGGGGCGACGCAGCAGGTGGCCACGTGGCGCGTGGTGCCCAGCGGTCTGTCGAAAGTCACCGCGTCGACGGGGTGGCGTCGGGCCGACATCAGCCGGCTCGAGATCCGGGCTCCCGACGGCTCACCCGTGCTCAGACTCGACATCTGAACCGCGCCTAAATTCTCGTCACCATGGCATTTACTGGCTCAGCCGGCGGTGGTACGTTGCCAAAAACCCTGACGGGCCGGCTCAAAGGAGAAGGCCTGATTCTCTCTCGGAGGGTTCACATGAGTGACACCAGTAGAAGAAAATTCCTGGCCGTTGCCGGCGTGGGAGTAGCCGCCGGCACCGTGGCAGCCACCACAGGTACGGCCCTGGCGAGCGAGACCCGGCGCAAGCCGGACGCCGCGCAAGAAGGCGTCGTCGCCTACGTGAAAGATCACCGCTCCCCGGAGCTGCGGCTCATGGTGGGCGAGCGTGAGGTCGTCGTCCACGACCGCGACCTCGTCAACCGCATCCTCAACGCGGCGGGAGGCGAGTGACATGTCGTCCCACCGCGAAGCTCCCGAGATCTCCAAGGACCCGGTTGCTGACAGCACCGACGTCTATCCGTTCGTGAGCCCCGACCGGCCGAGCTCGGTGACCTTCATCGCCAACTTCCTCCCGATGGAGCTGCCCGACGGAGGACCGAACTTCTATGAGTTCGGCAACGACGTCCGTTACGAGATCCACGTGTCGAACAAGGGAACCGCTACCGCCGACCTCACGTACAGGTTCCACTTCCACACCATCGTGCGTGACGACACGACGTTCCTGTACAACACCGGCCAGATCACCGACATCAGCGACAAGACGTGGAACCGTCCGCAGTTCTACACGCTCTCGGTCATCAGGGGCGGCAAGGAGAAGGTCCTCGCTCGGCACCTGGCGTGTCCACCGGTGAACGTCGGCACGCGCAGCACACCGAAGTACGCGGCGCTCGCAGCGCAGGCCACGCACCAGGTGGGCGGCCGCAGGGTGTTCGCCGGGCAGCGCGCCGACGCCTTCCACGTCGACCTCGGCAGCATCTTCGACCTGGGGGCGCTGCGACCGTTCAACTCCGCGCACCTGATCTCCATGCCCGACATCACCGGGGTGAACTCGGTCCAGGGCTACAACGTGCACTCGATCGCTCTACAGGTGCCGGTCACCGAGGTCACCCGCAACGGCACGCACCCGACGGACCCGCACCGGGCAGAGTCGGTGATCGGCGTCTGGGCGACGGCCAGCCGCCGCAAGTCGCGGATCTTCGACAAGACCACGGGCAGGTACGCCGAGACCGGACCGTGGGAGCAGGTGTCGCGGCTGGCGAACCCGCTGTTCAACGAGGTCATCGTGCCGATGGCCGAGAAGGACGAGTGGAACGCGCGCCCCCCGAGCGGCGACAGCCGGTACGCCAAGTACGTCAACCACCCCGAGCTGGGCGCGAAGCTCCCCGTGCTGTACCCGGGCGTGTTCCCCCACCTGGCGGCGTACAAGAAGGCACGCGCCGACCTGCACGCCATCCTGCTCACCGGCATCCCGTCTCACGTCGTGACGGGCTTCCAGAATTACACCGGACCGGTGGAGGCGGACCTGCTGCGGCTCAACGTCGCCATCCCGCCGGCAAGCAAGCCCAACAACCTGGGCGTGGTGGGCGGGGACCTCGCGGGGTTCCCCAACGGACGCCGGGTCAACGACGACGTGGTGACGATCGAGCTCCGCGCCATCGCCGGTGCGACGATCCCCCTGGTCGACAAGTCCTACACGCCCGACGCCGCCGCCAACGGCATCACCGACGGGACGACGAACACCAATGCGAAGGCGCGGGAGCACTTCCCGTACCTGGGCCTGCCCGGAGGTGGCTACCAGACCCTGCCCGGGACGACCAAGGCGTCATGACCGGCACCGACACCGTGCGACAGGAGAACCCCCATGCCGGGCAGGGCGCCGTGCTGCTCGACATCGGGGGTGACGTCGGCGCGCTGATCGTCACGATGCCGGCGGCGATGGAAGGCACCGAGGTCGAGATCCGGCCCACGGGGCAGCATCACGAGGCGGACCATCATCCGCACGTCGCTGTGGTCAACCGGCCGGTCCGCGACACGTACGTCGCCTCGCTCGTGTTCCCCGAGCTCGTCGCGGGGCGCTACGAGCTGTGCGAGAAGGGAACGCACGACGTACGGCTGGCGGTCGAGATCCTCGGAGGCGAGGTCACCGACGCGACCTGGCCGCCGTAGCCCATCGGCGCCGCAGCCGACGGCACCTGCGCGACGCTGAACTCGCCTGCCACTCCCGTACCGGGGTGGCAGGCGTTTTCTGTCGGGCGTTCGGCGGTGGCGGTGGGATTTGAACCCACGGTTGACTTGCGCCAACACACGCTTTCGAGGCGTGCTCCTTAGGCCGCTCGGACACGCCACCGCGGAGAAGGCTACCGGAGCGTCCGAATGAGCAGAAATTCGGTACAGCTCTCGCCGAGGGGCCATGTAGTCCCCGCCGGTGGCAACCACGTGACCCCTGGGCGGGAACCACGTGACCCTCGGCGGGAACTAGGTGACTCCTCGGCGGTGGGTGGCGAAGAACTGCCGCAGCAGGTCGCCGGTCTCGGCCTCCAGTACGCCGCCCACGACGTCTGGGCGGGAGTTCACCCGCCGGTCCCGCACGACGTCCCACAGCGACCCGACCGCTCCGGCCTTCGGGTCGTACGCCCCGAAGACCAGCGTTGACAGCCGGGCGAGCACGACCGCTCCCGCGCACATGGTGCACGGCTCCAGCGTCACCACGAGCATGCAGCCCTCGAGCCGCCAGCGGCCGAGGGAGGCCGCGGCCTGGCGCAGAGCCATCACCTCCGCGTGTGCGGTCGGGTCACCGAGCTCCTCACGGGCGTTGTGTCCGCTGCCGAGCAGCGCACCCGCCGGATCGAGGACCACTGCCCCGACCGGCACGTCCTCCGACTGGTCCGCGCGCCGCGCCACGTCGATCGCCTGACGCATGGCCGCGTCGTACCGGTGCGCCGCCGCCAGCGGCATCTACGCGAGCACCGTGTCGACGAGCTCCTCGAAGGCGACACCGAAGCCCAGCCGCGCCGCGATGTCGCCGAGCAGCTCGTCGGGGTACAGCTCGCCGTCGTCACACATCGCGCCGAGCTCCATCGCCGACAGGCCGAGGTCGGCAAGGATGCTGAGGTCCCCCGCGGGCTGCATCTGGTCGTCGTCGTCGTCGGGGGGCGGCAGCGCGAGGTGCTCGACGACGGCTCGCGCCAAGGGTGACTCGGTGGCTGCGTTGACGTCCGACAGCAGCAGCCGTACGTGCGTGCCGGACACCCGCGCGAGCAGGAAGAAGTCCTCGTCGACGCTGACCATGCCGATCGTGCCGACCTCGGACGGGAGTGAGGCAAGCGTGCGGACCAGGACGTCGAGCGCCGTCGCGGCATCGGGCGCGAGAGCGGAGACGCCCCACTCGCCCTCTTCGCGGTGGGCAGCGACCGCGAAGTCGATGGCCGCGGTCGACTCGGCATCCAACGCGCTCATGAGGTGATCCTGACAGATCCGGAGGTCAACCGCGACCCTCAGTGATCGGCCCACGACCTATGCGCGCTCCGGCTCATCCCCTAGGTTGGGGCCTCATGCAGACCAACGTGATCGACCATCCGCTCGTCGCCCACAAGCTCACGGTGCTCCGCGACGAGCACACCGACTCCGTGACGTTCCGCCGGCTCGCCGAGGAGCTGGTCACGCTGCTCGCATACGAGGCCACCCGAGAGGTACGCACGCGCAAGGTCTCGATCACGACGCCGGTCGCGCCCGCTGAGGGTGTCACGCTGGCCTCTCCGAAGCCGCTCGTCGTCCCGATCCTCCGCGCGGGGCTGGGGATGCTCGAAGGGATGGTGCGGCTGCTCCCGACCGCCGAGGTCGGCTTCCTCGGGATGATCCGCGACGAGGACACACTGCGCGCCTCGACGTACGCCGAGCGACTCCCCGACGACCTGTCCGGGCGACAGTGCTACGTGCTCGACCCCATGCTCGCGACGGGCGGCACGCTGTCGGCCGCGATCCGGTTCCTGGTCAACCGCGGCGCCGACCACATCACGGCCATCTGCCTGCTGGCCGCCCCGGAGGGCTGTGCCCGTCTTGAGCGCGAGCTCGACGGCCTCGGCATCCCCGTCACGGTCGTCACGGCGGCCATGGACGAGAAGCTCAACGAGAAGGGCTACATCGTCCCCGGCATCGGTGACGCCGGCGACCGCCTGTACGGCGTCACCGGCACCGGCTGACCCCCTTCCGCCGACACGTCACCTACGGCCCGGTTCTGCCGGCGTGTGGGACACCGATCAGGTGCGGCTTCTCGCAGAGCCGTCGGAGTCCGGCCCCGCAGACACCCCGGCTCAGAGGGCCTTGACGGCGGCGAGCAGCTTGCTCATGGAGTCCTTGGCGTCCCCGAACAACAGCGTCGTCTTCGGGTCGAAGAGGAGCTCGTTCTCGATCCCCGCGAAGCCCGGACGCATCGAGCGCTTCATGAACACGATCTGCCTGGCCTGGTCGGCGTTCAGGATCGGCATGCCGTAGATCGGCGCACCGGGCGTCGTCTTCGCAGCGGGGTTGACCACGTCGTTGGCGCCGACGACCAGCACGACATCGGTCTGCTTGAACTCGCCGTTGATCTCGGCCATCTCCTTCAGCTGCTCGTAGGGCACCTGCGCCTCGGCGAGCAGTACGTTCATGTGCCCCGGCATCCGCCCGGCGACCGGGTGGATGGCGTAGTCGACGTCGATGCCCTTCGCACCGAGCACGTCCACCAGCTCCCGCAGCGTGTGCTGGGCCTGAGCGACAGCCAGGCCGTACCCGGGGACGATGATGACGCGCTGGGCGTACCCCAGCAGGATCGCCACGTCGCTCGCGTTCGCGGAGCGGACCGGCCGGTCCGAGATCTCGCCCGCGCCGAGCGTCGAGCCGCCCTTGAGCGCACCGAAGAGCGTGTTGAGCAGCGACCTGCCCATGGCGGCTGCCATCAGCTTGGTGAGCAGGGTTCCGGAGGCGCCGACGAGCGTGCCCGCGACCAGCAGCACGGTGTTGCCGAGCACGTACCCGCCGGCCGCCACCGACAGGCCCGTGAACGCGTTGAGCAGCGAGATGACGATGGGAACGTCCGCCCCGCCGACCGGGAGTACGAGCAGGACACCGATGACGAGCCCGACGAGCCCGAGCACGACGCCGACCCAGATCTGCGGCTGCGCGACGAGCAGTACGCCGAGCGCCACCGCCGCGAGCAGGCCGGCACCGAACGCGACGGGCAGGCCGGGGAAGATCACCGGTCGGGTCGTCATCAGCTCCTGCAGCTTCGCGAACGTCACGAGCGAGCCCGAGAAGCTGATGGCGCCGATGACGATCGTGAAGGCGGTGGCGGCCAGGTCGAAGGCTGGTACGTCGACCGGACCCGACGCGGCCACCACCGAGCGGAGCTCCAGCAGGGCGACCAGGGCGGCGGCCGCACCACCCACGCCGTTGAAGAGCGCCACGAGCTGCGGCATCTG
>JAWWPH010000301.1:0-3758 GCA_033850875.1 Nocardioidaceae bacterium
GCCCGCGCGGTCGGCGAGGTCGTCGCTTACCCCGTGGCCATACCGTCGCTGCCGGCGCTCACCGGCTTCGAGAACCATCAGGGCACCGCGGTCCTCGGACCGCGGGCACGGCCCCTGGGCCGGCTCCGGCGAGGGGTCGGGAACGGCGACGGGGCGAGCGAGGGAGTCGTCCAGGGCAACGTCGTGGCGACGTACCTGCACGGACCGGTGCTGGTGCGCAACCCCGACCTGGCCGACCACCTGATCGAGAGGTCGACAGGGCCCCTCCCGCCCTTCCGCGACGTGGCGGTCGAGCGGATGCGCGCAGAGCGTCTCGACGACGCCCTCGGCCGTCCTCGCTCTCGCCGTAGGGCGGGCCGGGCGGCGCTGCTCGGAGGTCATCTGCGGCCGGGCCGCGCCCGGTGAGGTTGCCGGCGGCGCCCTCAGCTCCTGGCGGGCGACGGATCGCCGACCAGGCGAGTGCGGCGCCCGCGGGCAGCAGCACCAGTGCCGGGAGCTGGTACCGCCAGACGAACTCGACGGTGAAGCCCGGCACCAAGAGCAAGACCGTGCCCGAGAGCGTGAGCAGCAGGCACATCGACCGGGTCCAGGGGTCGCGGCATACGCGCACGAGGCCGGCCGACAGCCCCACGGCCAGGCAGCCGAGCAGGAGTGGTCCGGGCAGGTAGACGACCCACGAGTAGCCGGCCAGGAAGTAGGCCCACGGCTCGTGGGCCACCAGTTGCTGGCCTCCGTTGCGGTGGTACGCCCTCAGCTGCTGCCTCGTCTCGGCCCAGCCCGTGACGTAGTGGCTGAAGTGCCACTTGTACGCGGTGTCGTACCCGAACCGGTCGACGCGCGCCACGTCGAAGTTGAGAGCGAAGTCGCGCAGCCCGACCCGCAGGTAGTCGAGGGGTTGCGCACGGATTGCGGCTGCCCCGAACTGGCCCATCGCCTCGTCGCGGGTCGTGCCCGGCGGCGGGTGCAGCCGCGGCAGCGTCTGGGGGTCGTGCCAGCCGTAGTACGTGGGGTCGCGCCGGTGACCGAGCGCCTGGGCCGGGCAGAGCACCCGCTCGTAGTGCGGCACCGAGAGCCTGGAGCAGTCCACGAACGTCGTCGACCGCAGCCACAGCGCCTTGCCGTCGAACTGCGACAGGGCGTACACGCCGTACGTGTGGTGGTAGAAGGCCGCGTAGGCGGTGACCGGCACCGCGAAGCCGACGAGCAGGGCAGCGGCCGGCAGCAGTCGTCCGCGCCAGCCGTGTCCGGCGATCAGGCAGAAGGCCGTCGTGAGGACGACCAGCGGCTCGCCGACCTCCCGCACCGTGACGGCGGCGCCGAGGCACAGGCCCGCGCCCACAGCGAGACCAGGAGTGGGTCGACGTCGCCATCCGAGCAGCGCCATGACGATCGTCAGGAGCAGCACGAAGAGCGTGTCACTGAAGACGGACTGCTCCAGGAGCAGCTGCATGGCGTCGAACAGCACGGGAAGCGTGGCGAGGGTGGCGAGGCCCCGGCCGACACCCCAGCGTCGCAGCATGAGGTACAGCAGCGTCGCGGTCGACAACCCCAGCACATGCTGTGCGACCGTCGCAGCCAGCACCAGCCTCCCCGTGAGCAGCGACAACGGGTAGAGCAGCAGCATGCTGTACCCCGCGACGTGGTCGGGGTAGGCGGCGAAGCGATGCAGGAAGCCGAGGTACAGCGGGCCGTCGCTGAACACGAGTCCCGGGGAGAAGGCCAGGGACGCGATGACGCGGACGGCTGCGCCGAGGGCGAGAGCGACGACGAACGGGCGGTGTGCGACACACCACTGCCGGAGAGCCGTCACCCTCCGAGGGATACCCGCGGTTCCTTACGGCACGATGACGACCGGCTCGCCCTCACGGCTTCGGGAGCTCCAGGTCGGCCTTCGACAGCTCCTCGATGTTCACGTCCTTGAACGTGACGACCTTGACGTTCTTCGCGAACCGCGCCGGCCGGTACATGTCCCAGACCCAGGCGTCGGACATCGTCACCTCGAAGTAGGCGTCGCCGGCCTCCGTGCGCACCTTCAGGTCGACGACATTGCAGAGATAGAAGCGGCGATCGGTCTCCACCACGTACTTGAAGATCCCGACGACGTCGCGGTATTCGCGGTAGAGATGGAGCTCCATCTCGGTCTCGTACTTCTCGAGGTCCTCAGCGCTCATGACGGCATCCCTAACTGCGTCGGTGACGGATCTGCATTGTCGTCCAGCAGCCACTCCCCCTCGAACCCGCCCATCGCGTCCAGCTCCTCGATACCACCGGCCCGGCGGACGTTGACGAAGCGGCGACGGTGCTGCGGGCACGGGCCGTGCTCGTCCAGGGCCTGCTGGTGCTCCCTGGTGCAGTAGCCCTTGTGGGTGGCGAAGTCGTAGGCGGGGAACTCGTCGTGCATCCGCATCATGATCCGGTCCCGCGTCACCTTGGCGACGACCGACGCAGCGGCGATGCAGCCCGCGACCCGGTCCCCCTTCCACATGGCCAGCCCCGGGACCTCCAACCCGTCGACGGGGAAGCCGTCGGTCAGCACGTAGCGCGGGCGTGTGTCCAGCCGCGCGAGGGCCCGCCGCAGTGCCTCGACGTTGGCCACGTGCATGCCGAGCGCGTCGCACTCGGTCGACTCCACGACCACGACCGACCAGGCGACGGCCCTGCGCGTCACGAGCCCGTAGCAGCGCTCGCGTGCCTTCGCCGTCAGCAGCTTGGAGTCGGCCAGACCGCGGATCTCGCCGCCCGCGCCCTCCCGCAGGATGACGGCGGCGGCCACGAGCGGGCCGGCGCACGCCCCCCTGCCGGCCTCGTCGACCCCCGCGATCGGCGCCAGTCCCGCTCTCCGGAGGGCGCGCTCGTAGCCGTAAAGGCCGGCGTCGCGCCGAACAGTGCTGCCGCGAGGCAGAGAGCTCATGGGCACTCCCTGGTCACTGGGGCCGGCTCACCCGGCCGGGGTCGACGGGCACCAGGTCACGAGGTGCCCGAGCCGGTGGACTTCACCACACCCTTGGCCGGAGGCGACCGGCCCGGCGGGATGCCGTGGTACGCACTGGGGATGTGCAGGATATGCGCGTCGTGCGCGGGCCAGACGACGGCCAGCGCCCGTCCCGTGATCAGGCTCTCGGGGACGAAGGCGGACTGCCCCACCAGGTGCCTGGACGAGTCACCGGAGACGTACCGGTGGTCGCCGAGCACGAAGATGTGCCCGGCGGGGACGATCACGTTGAAGTCGACGTTGTCGGCCCGGTGGTTGCCCTGGTACAGGAACGACGACTCGTCGACGGCCTTGCCGTTGATCGTCAGCCGGCCCTTGCTGCAGCAGACGACGTGGTCGCCGGGCAGCCCGACGATGCGCTTGACGAGATGCTCGTGCCCGGTGGAGGGCAGCACGCCGACCCACTCGAGGGCCTTGCGGACGGGGCCGGGCGGTGGTGCCTGCTCGGACGGCGGGATCCATCCTCCGGGATCCTCGAACACCACGACCTCACCGCGGTGGATGCCGCCGATGCGGCTCACCAGGATGCGGTCGTGGAGGTGGATGGCGGGGAGCATCGAGCCCGTGGGGACGAAGAACGCCTGCACGACGAAGGCCCGCAACAGGGCCGACGCGACCAGTGCGACGACGACGATGATGACGATCTCGCGGCCGAACCGACCCGCGGCGACGAGCATCGAGTCCTCGCGTGCCGGCGAGCGGCCGCTGCCGCCGGGCGCCGTGGAACCGCGTGACGCCGGGCCGGGCGGGACCTCTTCGGCGGGCG
>JAWWPH010000228.1:0-4186 GCA_033850875.1 Nocardioidaceae bacterium
CGACCCGTGCCGGCGGAGCGCTCGAGTCGGCTGTACGCGCCCAGGAGGAGGGCCTCGTCGGCGCCGTCGGCATCACCGGCCACACGCACCAGGCGCCGGCCGTCCACCTGGAGGCGTTGCGGCGCTATCCGTTCGCCACGGTGCTCACACCGCTCAACCCCGTCCTCTGGCGCGACGCGCAGTACCGCGCCGACTACCAGGCGCTGGTGGCGGAGGTACAACGGCAGGACGCGGGCCTGATGACCATCAAGACGGTCTCACGCCGCAACTGGCCGGTCCCGGACGACCAGCCCTACACCACGTGGTACGAGCCCTTCGACGACCAGCAGCGCATCACGGCGGCCGTCTCATGGGTGCTCGCGCACGAGGAGATCACCGGTATCCCCACCGCAGGCGACGTCCGGCTGCTCGGCATGCTCCTCAACGCGGAGCGGGACCGGATCTCGCCCGAGGAGGCCGAGCAGCGGCTCGCGAGCGACGAGCAGTACAGCTCGCCGTTCATCTCCATGCCCTTCTGAGCGAAAGGGGGGCACGCGCCTCGCCGTATGCTCGCGGGATGCCCGTCATCAGTGTGGACGGAGTCCGGCGCGACTTCACCGTCCGCGTCAAGGCGGGCAGGTGGCGTCGGACGCGACGGGTCGTGACGGCGGTGAGCGACCTCAGCTTCTCGGTCGAGCCGGGCGAGATGGTCGGCTACATCGGCCCCAACGGCGCTGGCAAGTCGACGACCATCAAGATGCTGACGGGGATCCTCGTACCGACGGCCGGTCGGCTGCAGGTCGCCGGCCTCGACCCGTCGCGGCAGCGGACCGAGCTGGCGAGGCGGGTAGGCGTCGTGTTCGGCCAGCGCACGACGCTGTGGTGGGACCTCCCCCTGCGGGACTCCTTCGAGCTGCTGCAGCGCATCTACCGGATCCCCGCCGAGCGGTACCGCCGCAACCTCGCGACCTTCGTCGACCTGCTCGCCCTCGGACCGTTGCTCGACTCGCCCGTGCGGCAGCTGTCGCTCGGTCAGCGCATGCGGGGCGACATCGCGGCGGCGCTGCTGCACGACCCGGAGGTGGTCTACCTCGACGAGCCCACCATCGGGCTGGACGTCGTGAGCAAGTCGCAGCTGAGGGACTTCCTCCGGGAGACCAACGCCGAGCGTGCGGTCACGGTACTGCTCACCACCCATGACCTCGTCGACATCGAGCGGCTGTGTACACGGGTGATGGTGATCGACCACGGGAGCCTGGTCTTCGACGGTGGGCTGAGCTCGTTGAGCGGTCTCGCGGGCGCCCGACGCACGCTCGTCGTGGACCTGCCGGACGCTGCCGCACCGATCGAGCTGGCCGGCGCGGACACCGTCAAGGTCGTCGGTCCGCGACAGTGGCTGACGTTCCCTGCCGAGGCCAGCGCCGCTCCGCTGATCGCCGAGCTCTCGGCACGCCACCGGGTGGCGGACCTGTCGATCCTGGAGCCGAACATCGAAGACGTCATCACCCGCATCTACTCGGGCAGACTGAGGCCATGACCACCGACGACGTCCTGGGTCCGCCGTACACGGCGGAGACTCTCGAGCTGCGCGACGACGACGAGGGGACGACCGTCGCCACGCTCGTGGGGCTGGCCTCCGACGTGTCGCCCGCTCGCGGCGCGGTGCTGCATGTGCACGGCTTCTGCGACTACTTCTTCCAGCAGACGGAGGCGGAGTTCTTCACGGCTCTCGGGTTCGACTTCTACGCACTCGACCTGCGCAAGTACGGCCGCTCGCTGCTCCCGCACCAGACGCCGAACTTCTGCGTCGACCTGGCGGAGTACTACGAGGAGCTCGACGCGGCCCTCGAGCGCATCCGGCACCGCGACGGCCACGACACCGTCGTCGTGATCGGGCACTCTGCGGGTGGTCTGATCGCCTCGCTCTGGGCGGCGGCGCGGCTCGGCGAGGGCGTCCGGGTCGCCGACGCGTTCGTGCTGAACAGCCCGTGGCTGGACCTGCAGGGTCCCTTCTACATGCGCACCGCCGGAACGGAGGCCGTCAACCGGCTGGGGCAGCGGCGCCCGTACGCCGTCGTGCCCCGGACGGTGACCGGCGTGTACGCGGAGACACTGCACCGGGACTTGCACGGCGAGTGGGACTACGACTGGAACTGGAAGCCCCGCGACAGCTTCCCCGTCCGGGCCGGCTGGCTGCGGGCGATGCGGATGGGGCACCGCGCCGTCCACCGGGGAATCGAGGTAGGGGCGCCGGTGATCACGCTGTGCTCGGCGCGCAGCCTCGTCGCCCCGGCGTGGACCGAGGACGCCGCCTCGGCCGACACCGTTCTCGACGTCCGGCAGATCGCCAAGTGGTCCCACCTGCTCGGTCGTGATGTCACCGTGGTCAGGATCGAGGGCGCCCTCCACGACGTCTTCTGCTCACGCAAGGACATTCGTGGCGTGGCCTTCGGGCACGTCGAGCGCTGGCTGGGCTACGCCCTGGGGTGAGCACCGCCCTGGCCGAGTGCCGCCCTGGCCGAGTGCCGCCGGCACGCCGGGTCAGGAGAAGACGACCAGCTTCGCGATGGCGACGATACCGACCAGGACGACGAACCCCCGCAGTGCCGGAGGCGGCAGCCGGCGGCCGACCAGCGCACCGAGCTGCCCGCCGATGATGGAGCCGACGGCGATCGCCGCGACGGCCTGCCAGGCGACGCTCGAGATGACCATGAAGACGAGGGCCGCGACGGCGTTCACGAGGCCCGCGAGGACGTTCTTGGCGGCGTTGATCCGCTGCAGGCTCTCGGCGATGCCGATCCCCATCACGGCGATGAGCAGGACACCCTGGGCGGCGCCGAAGTAGCCCCCGTAGACGCCGGTGAGGAAGACGAGGACCCAGACCACCGGCGAGCCGTGCGAAGGGGCGTTGTGGCGGGGCTTCACGTGCCGCGTGATCCATGGCTGGGCCACCACCAGGACGCAGCCGAGCGCGATCAGTCCTGGCACGATGTCCTTGAACGCGGAGGCGGGGAGCCTCAGCAGGAGGAGGGCTCCGGCGATGCCGCCGAGGAGCGACGCCACCCCGAGCCGGAGCAGCCGGCCGAGCTGCCCCTCCAGCTCGCGCCGGTAGCCGATGGCCCCCGAGACCGAGCCGGGGACGAGGCCGACGGTGTTCGACACGTTCGCCAGCACCGGCGGGTACCCGACGGCCAGCAGGGTCGGGAACGTGATCAGGGTGCCCGACCCCACGATGGCGTTGATGGTGCCGGCTCCGATACCGGCGACGAAGACCGCGAGACTCTGGCCCAGGGTCACTGGGCAGGAGGCTCAGCGGGTGGTGCGGGTGGTGCGGGAGGCGTCGGTGTCGAACCGGCGAGGGCGGGGGACGAGTCCGCCGGTGCGGGCGAGCGTTCCGAGGGAGGCGCTGCTTCCTGGGCCGAGGCGATGGCCTCCGCCGCGGCTGCCTGGGCGGCGGCCAGGGACGAGTCCCCGACCTCGCCGTCGGCTCCCTGGGTGATGGCGGGGCCGTAGTCGACCCGGTTGTGCGTGCGGGACGACGAGTTGTCGGGGTCGATGCCGTTGATCGACCCCAGCGTGCTGCCGAGTCCCTCCAGTGCCTTCCCGATCTCGCTGGGGACGATCCAGACCTTGTTGGCGTCGCCCTCGGCGATCTTCGGCAGCATCTGGAGGTACTGGTAGGCCAGCAGCGCCTGGTCCGGCGAGCCGTCGTGGATCGCCTGGAACACCGTCAGGATCGCCTGGCCCTCGCCCTGGGCCCGCAGGATCCGGGACTGCCGGTCGGCCTCGGCGCGGAGGATCACGGCTGCCCGGTCGCCCTCGGCCATGAGGATCGCCGACTGCTTCTGGCCCTCGGCGGTGAGGATCGACGACTGGCGCATGCCCTCGGCGGTCAGGATCACCGCGCGCTTGTCGCGGTCCGCGCGCATCTGCTTCTCCATCGAGTCCTTGATCGACGGGGGCGGGTCGATGCCCTTGAGCTCGACCCGGTTGACCCGGATGCCCCAGCGTCCGGTCGCCTCGTCGAGCACGCCCCGCAACTGCGCGTTGATCTCGTCGCGGCTCGTCAGCGCCTGCTCGAGGTCCATCCCGCCGATGATGTTGCGCAGCGTCGTCATGGTGAGCTGCTCGATCGCCTGGATGTAGTTGGCGATCTCGTACGTCGCCGACACGGGGTTCGTGACCTGGAAGTAGATGACCGTGTCGA
>JAWWPH010000239.1:0-5689 GCA_033850875.1 Nocardioidaceae bacterium
GAGGCTCGCGGTCGTAGATGATCTTGGAGTCCCTGTTGACGCGTCCCGAGAGCAGGATCGACGAGTCGAAGAACTTCGCCGAGTAGAGCAGCTGATGGAACGGCGACCCGACGGGTACACCGCCCGACCCCTTGTACGTCGACGTCTGGTCGGCCGTGCTCGCGGCCTGGGTGTCGGGAATGTTGAGCTCCACGGGCGGCGTGCCCGCCGGCGCGCCGACGATCGAGTAGTCGGGCTCGGACTCGCCGAAGTACACCTCCTGCTGGAACTTGCCGAGGTCACCCACGGACGGCAGGTCCTGCTGCGCCCACACCGGCTCGCCGATCGGGCTGCGCTTGTCGCCGAAGGCTGCGACGACGCCGTACCCGTGCGTGTAGACCGTATGGTCGTTGTTCCAGTTCCGCTGGCTGGCCGGTACGCCGGCGAGGTCGAGCTCACGGGCGGCGATCACGACGTCCTGCGGCTGCTTCTGGCCGGGCAGGGTGTAGCGGTCGACGTCGAGCACGTCGGGCATCTTGTAGAAGCCGCGGACCTGCTGCAGCTGCTCGAACGCCGGCGCCACCAGCCGCGGGTCGATGAGGCGCACACCCGGCAGCGTGTCGGCCTTCGCCTGCAGCTGCTTGGGCGTGTCGTTGGTGACGCCGGGGTACTGCTGCACCTGCACGTTGTTGAGGTTGTACGCGTCGCGGGTCGCCGCGATGTTCATCGCGATGTACGGCGCCTCCTTGTCCGGCTCCGACGGCTTGACCTGGAACCGCTGCACGATCGCCGGCCAGATCCCGCCGATGAGGATCGCCGACAAGACCAGCAGCCCGAGCCCGAGCACCGGAAGCATCCAGGTCGGGCGGAACACGTTGCCGAAGAACAGCAGCGCACAGATCAACGCGATGATCGCGAGGATCTGCTTGGCCGGGAGCACCGCGTGCTGGTCGGTGTAGGTGATGCCGGTCAGCAGGTGTCCGTCGGTGATCTCCAGGCCGTAGCGGTCCAGCCAGTACGACACCGCCTTGAGCAGCATGAAGACGCCGAGCAACAGCGAGAGCTGCACCTGGGCCGCCGCCACCACCCGGTCTCGGCGTGCCTGCAGCCGGATCCCGCCGTACAGGTAGTGCGTCGCAGCCGCCGCCAGCACGCCCAGGACGAGCGTCGTGAAGCCGAAGCTGATCAGGTAGCGGTACCACGGGTAGCCGAAGACGAAGAACCCGATGTCGCGGTGGAAGAAGACGTCGTTGGACCCCCAGTGGACGCCGTGCCTCCACAGCAGGTACGTCCGCCAGTGACCGGAGCCGCTCGAGCCGCCGAAGATGAACATCAGCACGCCGATGGCGACGACGACCCAGTGGCGGATCGGGTCGAGGGTGTCCTGGTAGCGCTCGACCGTCGGGTTGCGGTAGCCGTCGCCGATGAGGATCGGCCGCATCCGGTACGCGATCACGATGTTGCCGACGACCGCGGCCGACAGCACGAGCCCGAACACGAGGAACAGCGCCACCCGTGTCCACAGCAGCGTGGTGAACACCCGGTTGAAGCCCGGCCCCACCGACGAGAACCAGAGCTTGTTCGTCCACAGCTCGACGAACAACGAGAAGAGCACGACCAGCGCGACCACGATCGCGAGGGTCGGCAGCAGGGCCCGTGGTCGCCGCGAGGGTGTGCGCCGAGCCGGAGTCGGCCGCGAGCTCTGCTCGTCGTCAAAGATGCCGCTCACCGGACTCCTTCTGCATGAGCTCGACACCGACGGCGTCGAGCATCGTCGTGACCCACGTGCTCAGTCCTCCTCGACCAGAGTCTCACGCAGTGCCTCCACCAGCTGCGGCACCACGTCGCTGCCGTGCACGAGTGCGTCGTCACGGTCGTGGGAACGCATCCGCAGCACGCAGTGCGCCTCACCGCTGCGCAGGACGCCGACAGCGATCCGGACATCCTCACGGTCGGGGTGCCCGGCCGCGAACGCGACAGCCTCTGCCGGGTCGTCGGGCACGGCCTCCTCGGCGCCGGGCGGCAGCACCAGACGTTCGACGACAGCGAGTGCACCCACGACGGACTCCGGCCACATGATCTCCCCCAACAAGTCGTCCAACGACTGCTGGTCCTCCTCGAGTTCCTGCTCGACCGGTGTGAGCGGCTGCTGCGTTCCGTCGGTGATCCCCAGCTCGGCCGCGAGGGTCGGCTCGGCCGCTGCGAGCTCGATGGTCGGGACCAGGGCGTACAGCCGCGCCGGCTGGTCCCAGCCGGACGCGCTCGCGTGCCGCTCGACCTCGACCACCGCCATCCGCAGCGCCAGCGCGTTCGGCGTCAGGGAGCCTTCGCCGACGACGTCGTCGGCGATTGCGTCGTCAGCCATTGCATCGCGGCAGCGACGACGCGTCGCCCTTGTCGAAGGCCTCCAGCGCCTTGACGGCACCGTCGACCGTGGACACCTTCACGAGGTCGATCTTGCCCGCCAGCGCCGACTGCCCGGCCTCGGCGCAGTCGTCCGCCGGGACCAGGAACAGGCGCGCCCCGTTGGCGTACGCACCCGCGATCTTCTGCTGGATCCCTCCGATCGGCCCGACCTGGCCCGACGGGTCGATCGTCCCGGTGCCGGCGACGTACCGCCCACCGGTGAGCTGGCCGGGCGTGATCAGGTCGTACACGCCGAGCGAGAACATCAGGCCGGCGCTCGGCCCGCCGATGTCTTGCCCCAGCGCGATCCTGACCTTGAAGGGCGGGTCGAACTTCACGCCCAGCTCGACGCCGACCCGGGACTGGCTCGGGTCGGACGGTGACGCCTCCGTCGTGATCGGCACCGTCTTGGCCGGCTGGGAGCCGCGCTCGATCTGCAGTTCCACGCGACTGCCGGGCGGCAGTGCGGAGATCGCGTCGACGGCATCCTGCGTCGATGTCACCCTCGTGCCGTTGATGGCGACGATCAGGTCGCCCTTGCGGAGCACTCCGTCCGCGGGCGCGCCGGCCGTCACACCCTCGACCTCCACCTTGATGCTGTTGATGCCGGCCTCCTTGAGACCGGCAGCGATCGCGTAGGTCTGCGAATCGAGCATGGCCGTCTGGTTCTGCTTGTTCACCGCCGCCACGCTCTCCTCGGGCGGATAGATCACGTCGCGCGGAAGGACGATGTCGGTACTGGACCACCATGCCCTGAGGATGTCGGGCAGGCGCGGGTGGCTGTTGGGCGACGTGACCGACACGGTGGTGAGATCGAGATGCCCCGACGTCGGATAGGTCTTGTGGCCCTGCACCGAGATCACCCGATGCCCGTCGAAGCTTCCGAGGGTGTTCTCCGTGACCCCCGGAGACATCACGACGTACGGCATGGGCACGAACACCGCCACGCACACGAGCAGTACGAGGACGAGGGTCCCGACCGTCAACGCTGTAGATCTGCGGGTCATGCGGTACCGGTCGTCATCACAGCCCGGTGCGGGAGGTCAAGGACTCAGCCGAACGCGTCGACCGGGTGGTGCGCATGGCGACGCCGTGGCTGCGCTCCATCGGTGCCGGGGCCACCCGGGCGCGGGCCTTCGGTGCGGACCGCGACAGTGCCTTGGCCATCCGCTCCAGGGCCTCGTCGGAGTCGTCCCTGCGGACGTCGTCGCGGGCACGGCCGGCCCACCCGGCCCACAGCATGGCGACGACGGTCGCCACGAGTGGAGGAACCAGCCACCACAGCACCTGCACGACAACTCCCAGACTCGGCTTCTGACAGCGTACGTCGCACTCCCGGCCGCACCCCGCCGCCGCTACGGCGTGCCCACCCATTCCTCCCCGCCGTCGGAGAAGAGCTGGTGCTTCCAGATGGGCAGGCGCTGCTTCAGCTCGTCGATCAACGCCCGGCAGGCGTCGAAGGCCTCGCCGCGATGCGCGCAGCCGACCGCCGTGACCACCGCTACGTCGCCGATCTCGAGCCGGCCGACGCGATGCACGGCGGCAAGGCTGGTGACCTCGTAGCGCTCGACGACGTCGCTCGCCACCTCCCGCAGCGTCGCCTCGACGCGGGGGTGCGCCGAGTAGTCGAGCGACGCGACGTCCTGGCCGCCGTCGTGGTCGCGTACGGTGCCGACGAACAGGGCCACGCCACCCACGGCCGGATCGCCCACAGCGCAGTACACGGCTGTGATGTCGATCGGGGTCTCCTGCACGGCGAGAAGCCTGATCTGGTCTGGCACCCGACGACCCTAACGTGCCGCAAGCCGGGCAAGTACGTTTGATGCATGGCAGATCTCCCCAGCGACAGCTCCGGCAGCGACGACGACGAGGACCGCACCCCGAACCCGTTCGCCGGTACGCCGTTCGAACAGGTCTTCGGGGGCATCGCCGGCGCCGACCCGGCGGGCCTGCAGGCGATGTTCGGCCAGCTCCAGCGGATGTTCACCCCGCACGAGGGCGCGGTGAACTGGGACCTCGCCCGCGACCTGGCACGGCAGATCGTCGCGTCGAAGCCCGACCGCTCCCCCGACGGCGGGGACCAGGCTCGGGTGCAGGACGCGGCGAGGCTGGCCGAGCACTGGCTCGACGGGGTCACCGACTTCCCTGCGTCGTCCACGACCGTCGCAGCATGGAGCCGCGCGGAGTGGGTCGAGGCCGGCATCCCCGCCTGGCGCCAGCTCGTCGAGCCGGTGGCCAAGAGCGTGGTCGCCGCGATGGCCGAGGCGATACCCGCCGAGGCCCGGGCGATGGCCGGGCCCATGCTCGGGATGCTGAACCAGATCGGCAGCGCGATGTTCAGCCAGCAGATCGGCCAGGCCATCGGGGGTCTGTCCGAGGAGGTCGTGTCGTCGACCGACATCGGGTTCCCGATCGGTACCGACGGCAAGCCGGCGATCGTGGTCTCCAACGCCCGCGAGTTCGGTTCCGGCCTCGGCCTCGACGCCTCCGACGTGCTGTTGTACCTGGTCTTGCGCGAGTGCGCCCACCAGCGCCTCTACGCGCAGGCGACCTGGCTGCGCGGACACCTGTTCTCGGCCATCGAGGAGTACGGCCGGGGCATCTCGATCGACACCGCGGCCATCGAGGAGAACATCCGCAGCATCGACCCCACCAACATGGAGTCCGTCCAGGAGGCGTTGTCGGGCGGTCTGTTCGACATCGAGCACTCCCCCGCCCAGCAGGCGGCGCTGAGCCGGCTCGAGACGACCCTGGCGCTCATCGAGGGCTGGGTCGACGAGGTCGTCGGCCAGGCGACCGAGACCGCCATGCCGCACGCCCAGGCGCTGCGAGAGGCCGTCCGCCGCCGGCGCGCCAGCGGTGGGCCGGCCGAGGAGACGTTCGCTGCGCTCGTGGGCCTGGAGCTGCGTCCGCGGCGGCTGCGCGACGCCGCCGCCTTGTGGGGGGCGTTGAGGGCCGGCGAGGGCGCGGCCGCCCGTGACGCGGTCTGGGCCCATCCCGACTTGCTCCCGACAGCGAGCGACCTCGACGACCCGCTGGCCTTCGCCGAGCGCACGAAGGAGGCCGACGACATCGACGTCCAGTCGCCGGAGTTCGACGCCCAGCTCGTGGCGCTGCTGCAACAAGACGCCACCGACCGCAGCTCGGCGGCTGACCGGACCGCCGACGCCGGCGGAGTCGACGGGGCGCGAGGCGATACGGCCGCCTCCGGGGAGAGTCCCCCTGACGCCGGGACCCCGACCGACGGCTTGCCCGACGACGACACCACGCCGACGGGCGGTGACGACGCCTCCCCCGACGACCC
>JAWWPH010000259.1:0-9984 GCA_033850875.1 Nocardioidaceae bacterium
GCGTGCGCCGTGGGCGCATCGTCGAACCGCACCCCCAGCACGGACTCGCCCAAGACGATTCCCATGCCGAGGTAGATCAACAGGCTGGGGAGTCCCACGTTGGCCGAGACCCGGACCGCGAGCACGGCCAGCAGTACGACGACGGACCCCGCCAACAACAACGCGTCGAGATGGTGCGCGGTCACGCAGTCACCCTATTGGTCGCCTCATCGCCCACCCCGACCGTTTCCGCGCCCACCACGGGGGTACGACGAGCAGATGACGACTACTTCAGGCGAGTCCGGCGACTCTACCGACGGCTCCTACACCGACATGCAGATCCACGACGAGCAGCTCCCCGAGGACCTCCAGCCGGCCAACGACATCGACCCGAGCGGCACCGCGCGACCCGACGAGGCCGCCGAGAACGCCGACGACCAGCTCGGGCAGGTCGGCGAGGGCACCCAGACCGCCTCACACGGGGACGCGGCCGCTACCGACACCCCCGGAACGGTCTCCTGACCAGCGAGCCAACCGCTCGAACCCCTCCTCGATGCCGACCTGCGGAGTCCAGCCCAGCACCGACCGGGTGAGCCGCTGGTCGAACCAGTGCGCCGTGGTCAGCTGATCAACGAGGAACCGTGTCATGGGCGGGGTGTCGGTCCTGCCGAGCATCGCCCACGCCCCCTCCGCGACGGCACCCACCGACCGTGCCACGGGCACCGGCAGCCGCCAGCCGGGCTCCGGTACACCCGCCGCCCGGCACAGCTTCGCGAGGATCTCCGCCACTGGCCGCGGCTGGCCGTTGGAGACCACCAACGCCTGCCCGTGCCCGCTCCTGCAGGCGTCGACGGCGGCGACGAGTGCGTCGACCGCGTTGTCGATGTACGTGGTGTCGATGAGCGCTGCGCCTGAGCCGAGGATCGGCACCAGGTGCCGGCGGGCCCGGGAGACGACCCGCTCGACCAGCTGGGTGTCGCCCGGCCCCCAGACGAGGTGCGGGCGGATGCAGATCACCGCCAGGTCGGGACCGTCGGCCGCCAGAGCGACGGTCTCCGCGACGGCCTTCGACCTGGCGTAGTGGCCCCGGGCGCGACGTACGTCAGGGGGGCCCGCACCAGCCCCGACGAGGGGCCGGCCGTAATGGGCGACCGCGGGAGTCGACACGTGGACCAGGGAGCCGACTCCGGCCGCCTCGCAGGCAGCGACGACGTTGCGCGTGCCGTCGATGTTCGTCCGCGCGAACTGCGACCAGCTGCCCACGACGTCGACCTTTGCGGCCAGGTGTACGACGGCGTCATTGCCTCCGGCTGCCCGCCGGACGACGGCAGGGTCAGCGACATCTCCGAGCACCTCCCGACAGCCGAGTCCCGACTCGTGCCGCTGCAGGACGGTGACGTCGTCGCCTCGCGCCAGCAGCGCGCGTACGGTCCCGCGACCGAGCAGGCTGGTCGCCCCGGTCACCAGCACCCGGGCTATGACGACCTCCTCGTTCCGGCGCCGGCCAGCACGCGGGAGGCCCACAGGGCCAGCTTGCGCCGGTCCACCTTCGACGCGTGGCGGATGTCGACCGGCAGCTCGCGTACCACGAGTACGGCCGCCACCTCGACGCCGGCCGCTCGCCGCACCGTATCGCTCAGGTCCAGCGGCGCCACCGAGCTCCAGCGCGAAGGCTCGGAAAACGGGACCACGACCACGACGACCTGCTGCGTTCCGGCAGGACCGACCCCGACCGCCGCGGCCGCGCGCACCTGTGCCAGCCCCTCGACCCGCTGCTCCACGCCGACGGGCGTCACCACGCCGCTGGCGGTGGTGATGACGTGCTCGAGCCTGCCCTCGACCCACAGCCGCCGCTCTGTGTCGAGGTGACCGACGTCTCCGGTGCGATGCCAACCCGGTCCGTCGCGGGACGACGCGCGCTGGGTCGCCCACAGCGCGTCGTAGCGGTCCTTGACATGCGGGGCCCGCACGCAGATCTCACCGCTCACGCCCGGATCCGACGTCAGGTCTCCGGTGGCCTGACCGGACTCCGACAGGGCGCTGACGGCCACCTCGACGCCGGGAAGCGGCCGGCCGACGCAGACACCCTCGCCTTCGCCTGCTGCCAGCAGCTCATTCAGGGAGACGTCGGTGACGGGCAGCGCCTCGGTCATGCCGTACGGCGTCCGTGCGTCGGCGTTCGGCAGGAGGTCGCTCAGGGCCTGGAGCAGCCCGATCGGAACGGGAGCACCCGCCGACATCAGCAACCGGACACGTGCCAGGGCCGTCCGCTGCGCTGCCGACAGCGTCCCGGCCGTTGCCACGACATTGCGCAGGGCCGCCGGAGAGGCGAAGACCACCGTCGCGTCGATCGCCTGCACGGCGTCGGCCAGCGCCACCGCGGTCAGGGTGCCGGGTGCCGTGACGTCCATGTCGGGGACCGCCGAGCCGATGCCGAGGGCCGGACCGAACAGCGAGAACGGCGCGAACGCCGCGACCAGGCGATCATCGTCGGTCAAGGCGTACGTCGACCGCACCAGCTCGAGCTGCGCCTGTACCTGCCGATGGCGGTAGACCACGCCCTTGGGAGGCCCCGTCGCCCCCGACGTGAACACCACTGCGCATGCGTCGTCGGCCGGGGTTGCCGGAGGCTCGGGCGCGCTGCGACCGATCCGCGCCAGGTCCGAGAGCGTCATGCCTGCGCCCAGTGCGCGTAAAAGCGGTCCGGGCGCTGCTCCGGCGGCGATGCGCCGTCCAGGAAGCCTCATCGCCCTGGCGGCGGCCAGGCCCTGGGCGGTGGCGATCACGTGGTCGACTCGGGCCCCGCGCAGCGCCCGGCCCATCGCCCGTACACCAAGACCCTTGTCGGCGACGACGATGACGGCGCCGGCCCGCCAAACCGCGTACACCGCGGCGGTCAGGTCCGCCGAAGGCGGCACGAGCAGGGCGACCCGCTCGCCTCTTCGCACCCCGGTCGCCACCAGCCCCGCGGCGATCTCCCGCACCCTCCGGTCGAGGAGGTCCCAGCTGACCGTGCACCCGCCGAGGTCGACCACGGCCGGGCGGTGGTCACCGGCACGGGCCACGAGGCGAGCGCCGAGCGGAGGCGCCGCAAGCACCGCCGGTACGCCGGTGGGAGCGGAGACTGCGGCCGGGGCCGTTGAGCTCGCTCGGTCGCGGACCCACTCGACCACCGACTCGGCGTACCGGGGCGCGTCCTCGGTGACGAGGTGCGAGGCCTGCTCGTACCGGTGCAGGTCGGCACCGGGCAGTCTGTCGCGCAGGTCGTCGAGAAACCGCTCGGCGAACACCGGGTCGCGCGGACCCCAGAGGAGGAGCGCGGGCACGTCCAGGCTCCGCGTCGCCAGGGCGATGTCGTCGAGCGCCGGCCGGCTGGGGTGCCTCGCGGAGAAAGGGATGTCGGCCACGAAGTCGGCGACCGCACGACGACGGGAGGCAGCTGCGTAGGGCGCTGCGTACGCATCGCGGACGGCTCTCGGCAGCGCCGGCCGGGACAGTGAGGTCGCCGCCCGTACGAAGGCGGGGGTACGTGCGCACACCAGTCCACGCAGACCCGGCAGGTCCGCCAGCCGGATCAGTGCCGGGCCCACGTCGCCCGCCGGCAGGTGCACGGCGGTGTTGAGCAGCACCACGCCGCGCAGCCGCTCACGGTGGCGGCACGCCCAGCCGAGGGAGATGGGTCCCCCCCAGTCGTGGGCAACGGTCACCGTCGCACCGTCGACACCCAGCGCGTCGGTGAGCCGGTCCAGGTCCGACACCCGCTGAGCCAGCGTGCGGGGCTCGCTCGGCCGGTCGGAGTACCCCATCCCGAGCTGGTCGGGCGCCACCACGCGCCACGTGCTCGGGACGGCGGAGAAGAGCCGGCGCCACAGGTAGGACCAGGTCGGGTTGCCGTGGACGCAGAGCAGCGTCAGCTCCGGGTCGGCTACGGCGTTGTCGAGGACGTGCCAGGTCTGCTTGGTGCCTGCCTCACCCGCCACGGTGACGAGGCGCGACCAGGTGGGGTCCAGTCCGGGCAGATTCGGGGGTGGGTGGCGGGCGTCACCCGTCACCAGCAGATCTCGGCGCAGGACGCGTTCAGCCCCGACCCGATCCCCATCAGCAGGATGCGGTCTCCGGGCTCCAGCTCGCCCACCTCGCCGGCGAGCGTGAAGGGCACGGAGGCCGGGCCGATGTTGCCGCGGGTCGGGAACGTGCGGGGGACCCGCAGCGGGTCGATGCCGAGTCGGGTGCAGAGCGCGTCGGTGTGCACCTGGGATACCTGGTGGATGATGTAGCGGTCCATGCCCGAAGCCCAGTCGAACTCGGCTGCCGCGTCGGCCCAGAGGGCCTCGGACAGGTCGAGTCCGGCGTCGAGCAGGCCCTTGGCGTCGGTACGCATCATCTTGACGTCGCCGACGCAGAGCTCGTGGTGCTCGGTGCTGGCCCGCGTCATCCCGCCGATCACCCGGTGGCCTTCGGGGTGGCGGTCGGAGCGTCCGAGCACCATGGCCGCGGCGCCCGAGCCCAGCGTGAGGGTCGCGAACTCCCCGACCACCTGGCTCGTCGTCACCTCGGGCCGCAGCAGTCGGGCCATGGTCGCCTCCTGCACCTCGCGGGCATCCTCGCCGTTGACGATCAGCGCATAGTCGACCTGACCGGACTCGATCATGGCGACCGCCAGCTGGATGCCGTTGACGAAGCCGAGGCAGGCGTTGGCGACGTCGAAGTTGAGGCAGCTCGGCGAGAGGCTGAGGGCGTTGTGGACGGAGACGGCCGTCGAGGGCTCCAGGTACGCCCGGCTGACCGAGGTGTTGACGAGCAGCCCGATCTCGGCAGCGTCGATCCCGGACTCGGCGAGCACCTTCGCACCCGCCATCGCGGCACCGTCGGCGTAGGTGAAGCCCTCGCCCCACCAGCGGCGCTCCCGGATGCCGACGAGGCGCTCCAGCAGCCCGGCTCGCAGACCGACCCGCTTGTAGGTGGACTCGAGCCGCTCGTCGATCTCGGCCGACGTGACGATGTGTGGCGCGTCCAGGGCGCCGACCGCCAAGACGGAGGTGTTGGACGATCGGTAGGTCCCGCTGCCGGTCATGGAGTCTCTTTCTGTCGCGCCCCTGTCAGCGCCCGCAGGGATCGGGCACTCGTGACGTGAATGGTCCCCCCCGAAAGTACCCGAGATCGGACACGTCACTCACGAGCTGCTGACGAGGGTCGATGCCCAGCGGCGAGTTTACGTCGTAAGCTCACCACCGTCATCTCGTCCCGTTGGTGAGCGTCGAGGGGAGCCTCGCGCGCTCCAGACTAGCGGCGCCGGTGTCCGGTTCTCCAATCCGGCGGGGCTCCAGCCGGGCGCTGTGAGCGCTCACATGACGAGGTCGGCGGGTCCGTTTCCAACCCTGGCGTGAGAGGCCCTCGACAATGCAACTCCGGCGTGGGGTCTTGACCTCCCCTCCGGCATGCACGACACTGCCGATGTGAGCGCTAACACAGGTCCCCGTGCTGCCGGATCACCCGGTCCTGCACGGTAACGGAGCCGCCGTATCAACACCGCCGGATCCTCAGTGCAACGCGTCGAGCGAACCCGCTTCCAGGAGGAGATCCCGAACATGCCCGAACTCGAGCACGGACTTGAGCCCCCATTCGACGACCACGCCGGCCACTCCCACGGAACGGCGCGCCGCACGCTCCTCAAGGGAGTAGGGCTCTCGGCCGCGGCGACCGCGTTGCTGTCGGCCTGCAACTCGAACTCGTCTGCCAGCGCATCCGGTGGCGTGGGTAACTTCCCCACCACACCCAAGTACAAGTTCGTCTTCGTCAACCACGTGACCACCAACCCGTTCTTCCAGGCGACCCAGTACGGCATCCAGGACGCGTGCGCCCTGCTCAACTGCACCTACCAATGGACGGGCTCGGAGACGTCAAAGGTGTCGGAGATGGTGACGGCGATGAAGACGGCCATCACGGGCAAGGCCGACGGGATCGCCGTCGCGCTGATCGACAAGACCGCGTTCAACGCGCCCACGGAGCAGGCGATGAGCGCCGGCATCCCCGTCGTCTCCTACAACGCCGACGTGCCCACCAACGCCCGGCTCAACTACATCGGTCAGGACCTCTTCGCCGCAGGTCAGGCGATGGGGCAGGAGATCGCGAAGGTCGTCCCCTCCGGGTCCAAGATCGTCATCTTCATCGCCACGCCCGGCTCCCTCAACATCCAGCCCCGCGCCGACGGTGCGATCGCCGCGCTGAAGGCTGCCAACAAGGGCTACCAGGTGAAACAGGTGGCAACCGGTGCCGACGTCAACCCGGAGCAGGCGGCAATCGACGCGTTCTGGCAGGGCAACCAGGACTACAAGGGCCTGTACGCGGTCGACGCAGGGAGCACGCAGGGCATCGCCAATGTGAGCAAGAAGTACGGCCTTGCCGCGAAGGGCGTGCACAGCGGCGGATTCGACCTGCTCGTACCCACCGAGAACGCGATCAAGGCCGGAGACCTCGACTTCACGATCGACCAGTCGGCCTACCTCCAGGGCTTCCTGCCGGTGCTCTACCTGTACCTGTACAAGCTCTCGGGCACCCTGGTGAGCCCGCCGTTCACCAACACCGGGCTGAAGTTCGTGACCAAGGATCTGGTCGGCCCCTACCTGTCCACCACGAACCGCTTCGAGGGCAGCTCGGACAAGCAGCAGCTGATCAAGGGCTGATCAGGTGACCACAGAAAACACGGTCGCGTCACCGGCGCCGAGTCCGGCCGAGCCTTCCGGCTCCGCCGGCTCGGCGCCGCCGCCCTCGGGTTTCTCGCCGATCACGAGTTTGCTCCGACTCCGTGAGCTCAGCGTCGTCATCGTCGTCATCGCGCTGTGCGTGTACTTCAGCGCGGTCAACTCGGCCTTCTACAACGTCGACAACCGCCTCAACATCGCCAACTTCACCGCCGCTACCGCGATCGTGGCAGCGGGCGAGGTGTTCCTGCTCGTGTGCGGCGAGATCGACCTGTCGGCAGGCATGACGTTCGCGCTCGCACCGTTCATCATGATGTGGGCCAACGACCAGGGTCTGCCACTCATACTCGCTCTCGTCGTCGCCTTGGTGGCGTGCGCCCTGATCGGGCTCGGCAACGGCCTGATCACCCAGTTGCTCAACCTGCCGTCCTTCATCACGACCCTGGGCACGCTGTATCTGCTGCACGGCATCACCTTGAAGGTCTCCAACAACTTTCCCCGGCCGGCACCGACCGGAGGCAAGCTCGTCGGCATCATCGGTGGCGGCAAGTGGTCGGAGATCCTCTGGGCGATCGGTATCTGTATCGTGATGCAGATCGTGCTGACGCAGACCAAGTGGGGCGTCAACACCATCGCGACCGGGGCCAACCCGGTGGCCGCTGCCGAGGCGGGCATCCGGACCCGGCAGATCAAGGTCCGCGCCTTCATGATCACCGCCGTCTTCGCCGGGTTGGGCGGCATCCTCGACGGGATCCACATCAGCCAGTCGTTCGACCCCAGCGCGGGGGGCAACGAGCTCATGTTCGCGGCCGTCGCCTCCTGCGTCATCGGGGGGACGGCGCTTCTCGGAGGCTCCGGTACCGTCATCGGGGCCTTCTTCGGCGCGCTGCTGCTGGGCATCCTGCAGGACGGTTTCAACATCCAGGGGATAAGCGCGACAACCTTCATCATCATCGAGGGGGTAGCGATCTTGCTGGCTATGTTCATCAACACCCAGCTGACCCGCTTCCGGCGATCGGCGAAGACAGCGTGAGCACCGTGGCCGACAGCTCGGCACCCGGACCGGCGAGCGGCGCCACCCCGGCGGGGGTCGACGTCTCTGCTCTGCGAGCCGAGCACGTGTCGAAGCGGTTCGGGCAGGTCACGGCGCTCCACGACATCAACCTGCATGTCGACAAGGGCGAGGTGCTGGGGCTGCTCGGGGACAACGGAGCCGGGAAGTCGACACTCATCAAGATCCTCACCGGCTTCCACCAGCCGACCTCCGGCCATATCGCGCTCGACGGCGAGCAGACGCGACTGAACAGCGTCAAGCACGCGCGCTCGCTGGGCATCGAGACCGTCTTCCAGGATCTGGCGCTGATCGACACGCTGCCCGTCTACCTCAACCTGCACCTCAACCGTGAGCCCCGCTGGGGACCCTTCCTGAAGCGGTCGGTGATGCGGCGCGACGCCCGGCGCTACCTCGACGACATCGGGATCAACATCCCGTCGGTCAACGACGAGGTGGCCCACCTGTCGGGCGGGCAGCGGCAGGCCGTCGCCGTGGCGCGTTCGGTGTACTCACGCAGCCGGATTCTGCTGCTCGACGAGCCTCTCGCCGCAATGGGCGCCAAGGAGGGCGGGATCATCTTGGACCTGATCTCCAAGCTGCGCGACCGCGGGGACCTCTCGATCATCCTGATCGCGCACAACTACACGCAGGTCCTGGAGGTGTGCGACCGGGTCAACCTCCTGCAGCACGGCGAGATCACCTTCGACAAGGCGGCGAAGGACACGACGGTCGAGGAGCTGCTCGACCTGGTGGCTTCTGAGTACCGCACGGGTGGCAAGTTCGCCACCGGCCGCGGCAGCTACCTCGACGCGATCCGCGACGGCACGGCGGACTGATCGGGCCGAACCGTCTCAGAGCCCGAACGCGCGCCCCAGTCCATGGGCGTGACGAGCATGCCGCAGCCCCCGGGCGCCGGAGATGCCGGACAGGAACTTCGACAGCGAGTAGTGGCTCAAGTGGGTGTTCGACGCTCGACCGCCCTGACCCGGCCTGTGCAGGACGACCGTAAGGACGTCGTTCGGCCCCGAGTGCGTGCCTTCGTCGGCGGTCACGACGACGGCGAGGCGACCCGAGGTGAAGGCTCGGCTGTGCAGGAGCAACGGCAGCCATCGCCTGAGCCATCTGTCGGCGCTCGTGAGCGAGCAGCTGTGAGCGTCGTTGCACAGGTTGGGAACGGCCATCCCGACGTTGGGCAGGTGGCCCGACGCGATGTCACGGGCCAGGTGGCCGTGGTGCGGCGTCCCCATCGGCACGTCGTATCGGGCGCAGTTGCGCCGACCGGACGCGAAGTAGGCCCACGGGTTGTGCTTCACCGCGTACTTGCCCGACGGATGCGCGTAGCAGTTGCCCGGCATCGACTCGGCATACGTCTTGGCGGTGTAGCCACGGGCGATCGCCTGGTCGAACACGGAACGGGCCCTGCCGACCTTGCGGCCGTTGCTAGCCGGGCTGTTGTCGTTGGTCACACCGAACGTCGAGCCACCGGCGATCGCGAGATAGTTCGGCAGTGACGGATGTGTGATCGCGCGGTAGTGGCTCGCGTAGCCGTACTTCCTGGTCGCGAGGCGGTTGAGGTAGGGCATCCCGGCCTGCATCTGCGCAAGCGAGTGGTTCTCCTCCACGATGACGAGCACCTTGGTCGGTACCTTCAGGGTCCGGGCGACTGCCGGGCGCGGCTGGACCGCGGACGCGTCGACGGAGGTGGTCGCCGTGGCGAGGCTGAAACCGGCCAGAGTGGCCGCTGCGATAACGAGCCGGTGCGGTGTCCGCATGTGTCTACTCCCATGTGCTGTTACAGGTGTCGGCGTACGGCGTCCGCGTCGCCTCGGTGGTACGGCCCCCGACAGAACAGATTAGGCGACGTGCGCCGTCTCGGCTCAGCGCCCTCACGGTCCGTTCATGTCCCTGACGACGACCCGGCGGCGGGCAGCAGGGCGGCAACCATTGCCTCCGCGATGAACGTGCCGTACCGCTCGACCGGCCAGCCCCGGACGACTACCAGTAGCTCGTACAGCTCCGGGGAGCTGTACGTCCACATCACCTCCGCGGCGTGCTCCACGCTGACGTCGTCTCGCAGGTGACCTGCATCGGCGAGGCCTCGGGCGTTGTGCGTCATCCGCTCCAGCCGGGCACTGTCGAGCTTCCCCCTGACGTGGGCGACCTCGGGGTCGGAGGACGCGTCGCGGAGCAGCAACAGCGTCGGGCAGACGCGCGGAGCGACTTCCGCGGCGAGCGTGCCCCAGCCGCGGA
>JAWWPH010000265.1:0-8175 GCA_033850875.1 Nocardioidaceae bacterium
GGGCTCGCTCGGTCTCCATGTGGTCCTCCTCGACGCAGACGCACGGGCCCGATACAGGCCCGTAGGGCTTTAAGGTACGCGCTATGGAGTCCCCCGAGCCGCGGATCGCCACCCTGGACGAGTGCGCGCCGTCGGGAGACGTCCTCGGCCGGCTCCCCCCGTTCCGGTCCCCGCTGCCGTGGTGGCAGGACGCGGCCAGCCTGGTCGCGCCGGTCAAGGGCCGCTACGGGGTCGATGTCACGATCCTGCGGCTGCTGGACGCGAGCCTGCCGTCACCACCCGGTGGCTCGGTCACCTATCTCGCGGAGGTCGACGAAGCCGACGCATCGAGACTGCCCTTGTCGCCGTGGACCGGTGTGCTCGACACGCACCCGCTCCGGTTACCGTACGCCGAGCCCGGCGGGCCGAGCCGCGACCTCGCCTGGGCCACCTCGGCCCTGCAGTCGCTCGGCCGGCGACGACATGGCCCGGCTGCGCAGGTTCGCACGTGGAACCTCTCCAGCCTGTGGCGGATACCGCTCGAGCAGGGCGGCGCCGCCTGGTTGAAGTGCGTACCGCCGTTCTTCGCTCACGAGGCCGCCATGCTGGCTCAGCTGCAGGACGCCCCGGTGCCCCGACTACTCGCGAGCGACCACGGCCGGATGATCATGGCCGAGATCCCCGGCGACGACCAGTACGACGCCGGCCAACCGACCCTGCGAGCCCTGATCTCCCTCCTGGTCGGCCTGCAGGCCGAGTGGAGTGGACGGGTCGAGGCCCTGCTGTCCACCGGGCTGCCCGACTGGAGAGCCGACGCGCTGACGCAGGCCGTGGACTCGGTGGTACGGCGCACCGAACCCGACCTTCTGGCACCGGACCGGCGGGCGCTACGGCTGCTGGTGGACGGCTTGCCACAGCGGATGGCCGCCGTCGCGGAGTGCGGGATCGCCGACTCCCTCGTGCACGGCGACTTCGCTCCCGGCAACGCCCGCGGCCACGGGGACCACCTCGTGCTGCTCGACTGGGGGGACTGCGGCGTCGGGCACCCCATGCTCGACCGAGCCGCGTTCCTGGACCGCGTACCCGGACGGCTCGTCGAGCCTGTCCGAAAGCATTGGAACAGCGCGTGGCGGGAGGTCGCCCCCGGCTCGGACCCCGAGCGTGCCGCCGACCTGCTCGCCCCGGTCTCGGCAGCCCGGCAGGCCGTGATCTACCAGGGGTTCCTCGACCGGATCGAGCCGTCGGAGCATCCCTACCACAGCGGCGACCCCGCCCTGTGGCTCACCCGAGCCGCAGAGCTTCTCCGGCGGGTCAGATGAGGGGACCAGAGGCGTCGTCGTCGGAGACGTCGACGGCCGCGTGCCGGCGGATCACATCGAGCGCGGCGTCGGGGTCGTCCGGCGTCAGGAACGGGTGGACCCGCCGCCCGAGGTCGAGGATCAGCGCGACGTGCTTCGTCGGCCGGTTCCAGTCGAGGCTGGCCCAGTACCGCGGGTTGGCCGTCCCCCAGATCCGGCCGCGACCGCGGACGAGGCTCAGCCGAACCCGCCGCACCGCCCGGATCCGCGCGTACGGGATGCGCTTGGTACCCCACGGGAAGTAGTAGCCGCGGACGCGGATCTCGTCCTCGGCGCAGGTGACCCAGCCATCGGTGTAGGTCACTGCCACGATCGCCTCCTCCTCATCCGATCCCCGTGACGTTGACCCGCACGCTGTACAGGGTGCTCGTCGCCGTGATGAACAGCTGGTTGCGCTGGCTACCGCCGAAGGTGAGGTTGGAGACGACCTCCGGCACCAGCAGCCTGCCCAGCAACTCGCCCTCGGGAGAGATGCAGTGGACACCGTCGTGCGCGGCGGCCCAGATCCTGCCCCCGTCGTCGATGCGCAGCCCGTCGAAGCTGCCTGCTGCGCAGTCGCACAGCACATCACCGCCGCTCAGTCCGGCCTCGGTGACAGCGAAGCTGCGGATGTGCCTCTCCCGGGTGTCCGCGATGTACAGCGTCGTCTCGTCCGCGGAGAACGCGAGCCCGTTCGGTCGCACGAAGTCGTCCGCGACGACCGCGAGCTCACCGGTGAGCGGGTCCAGCCGGTAGACGTAGCAGCCGTCCTGCTCCGGGACCGCCTGGTGGCCCTCGTAGTCGCTGTCGATGCCGTAGCTCGGGTCGGTGAACCACAGCGAGCCGTCGGAGCGCTCGACGATGTCGTTCGGGCTGTTCAGGCGCCGCCCGGCGTAGCTGTCCGCAAGGACGCGCACACGGCCGTCGTGCTCGGTGCGGACCACGCGACGCTCGCCCTGCTCGCAGCTCACGAGGCGCCCACTGCGGTCGCGGGTGTGCCCGTTGGCGAAGTTGGCGGGCGAGCGGAAGACGGACACGACGTTGCTGGTCTCGTCCCAGCGCAGCAGCCGATCGTTCGGGATGTCGCTGAACACGAGGAACCGTCCCGCAGGGAAGTACGTCGGCCCCTCGAGCCAGCGTCCGCCGGTGAACAGACGCTCGGTCCAGGCGTCACCGTCGACGGTCGCGAAGGCGGCGGAGTCGCGGGTGAACCGCGTCGGGATCGGCGCAGTCAGGCCCGGCGCCTCGCGCACATCACTGGTCACAGGAGCGATTCTCTCGGGTGGATCGCCCGCGGCCTGAGGCGGGTGGGGAACCGGTACTCCTCCATGGCGTGAGCGAGCCACCCCGCGATCCGCGAGACGGCGAAGATCGCCTCGCCCGCGCCCGCAACCATCCCCGCCGACCCGGTCAGGGCCGCCAAGGCCAGGTCCACGTTGGTCGCGGGCAGTCGTGAGTGCTCGACGTGGCGGCGAACCGCGTCGGCCGCGTCGGCGAACGGGTCGGCCGGGTACGCCTCACGCAGCTTCCGCAGCAGCGTCTCGCTCCGGGCGTCGGTGCCGCTGTAGGCGAGGTGTCCGACGCCCGGTATCGACTGGCTGCGCCGCAGCAGGGCGCCGATCACGCGGTCCGCCGACCCCTCGGCCACGATGCTGTGCAGGAGCTCCTCGGCCCGCCGCACGTCACCGCCGTGCCGGGGGCCACGCAGCACCCCCAGACCGGCAGTCACCACGGAGTACGGGTCGGCCTGCACCGAGGCCGCGACACGGGCGGCCACAGTCGAGGCCGCGAGCTCGTGATCAGCCAGCAGGACCATGGCGGAGTTCAGGAGGGCGATGTCGTGGGCACGCGGAGGAGTCGGTGCGAGCCTCGACCAGAGACGCTCGGCGACCCCGGCTCGGCCCGCACGGGGGCCGTCCGCCCGCGCAGCCGGCAGCTCGTCGACGACGCCCGCGGACGGCAGCGCCTCGACGACCGCGGCGACGAGGCTCCGCGCCGTGAACGGCAGTGCGACCGGGTCGATGTTGGACCGCAGCGGGTCAGCTGCCGCGATCACGGTGACAATCACCTCGATGCGGTCGATGAGCGTCGCGTCCTCGGGAAGCTGGGCCTGAACCAGGCGTGCGGCCGCCACCGATTCGCCGGCGCGTGGTCGCCACGGAAGGTCCGCCACGGTCTGGCCGGTGAGCCAGAGTCGCTCCGCCACCTGCTCGTACGTACAGGTCTGCGCCAGCTCGGTCGCGTCGACCCCGCGGTAGAAGGGTCGATCGTCGCCCAGCACCGTGACCGACGACTCGATGGCGATCTCCTGGTCGCGCTGATGGCGTGCTCGCGTTCGCCGCAGCTCGTTGACCTCGCCTGCGTCGAAGAGGCTTCGCCGGCCCTCCTGGTCTCGTCTGCTGCGCAGCAGCCCGCGGCTGACGTACGAGTACAGCGTCTCGACCTTGATCCCCAACCGGCGGGCGGCCTCCGCGGCGGGAACCTCCTCCGGCTCGGCCCGCTGTCCGGTCGAATATTGATTCATCGATCAATATTGATTGCGGCCTCCGCGAGTGTCAACCTTCTGCCCGTAAGAGCGCGAAGGAGACCTGCGATGCCCGAGATCCACGTCCTCGACGTCACCAACCGTGACGGTGTGCAGGCCGCGAGGACCGGCCTGTCGAAGTTCGGCAAGACCATGGTGAACTTCTATCTCGGCAAGCTGGGGGTGGCTCAGTCCGAGATCGGGTTCCCGTTCCTCGCTCACGAGCAGCCCTACGTACGGGCGCAGACCCGCCTGGCCGCCGCCGGCGCCTTCGGCGACCTGCGGCTGTCCGGGTGGTGTCGTGGAGTGGCAGGCGACGTCGAGAAGGCACTCCCGTTGGGCCTGGAGCACTACAACCTCTCGATCTCGACCTCGGACTACATGATCGCGAACAAGTTCCGCGGTCGGCTCGACCGCGAGGCGATCATCCGGGAGATGACCCAGGCGGTACGGCTGGCGAAGTCGGCGGGCGTATCGACCGTCGGCGTGAACGCCGAGGACGGCTCGCGGACGAGTGACGGCTTCCTCGCCGAGTTCGCGCTGGCCGCCAAGGAGGCCGGCGCAAGCCGGGTCAGGTACTGCGACACCATCGGAGGCGACACACCCGACCGGATCCGTGAGCGCTTCGCCAAGCTGGCCAGTGAGGTCGAGATGCCCCTCGAGACCCACTGCCACAACGACCTGGGCCTGGCCGTCGCCAACTCGGTCTACGGCGCGTTCGGTGGCACCGATGCCGGCCAGGACGTCTGGATCAACACCTGCATCAACGGGATCGGTGAGCGTGCCGGCAACGCCGACCTGGTCTCCGTTCTTCTCGCGTTGCGTCATGGCTTCGGGCTCCCTGAGCGGCTGGCGGGCGCTTGCGGCATCGGCGACCCCATCGACCTCACGTGGGCCCGCCGTTTCGCCCTGTGGGCGGGCTACGCACTCGGCTCGCCGCTCCCGCTCAACCAGGTGGGGACCGGCGCCAACGCCTTCGCGCACGAGTCCGGTATCCATGCCGACGGCGCCCTCAAGGACCACGGGAACTACGAGCTGTACGACGAGCAGACCCTCGGTCCCTTCCCTGACGACCATCACCGCCGCGCCGGGCGGGTCGTCCTCACCGGTGAGTACGGCGGCAAAGCCGGCCTACGGCACGTCTGCGAGGAGATCGGCGTGGAGCTCGCCGACGAGGAGACCGACCTCGTCCTGCAGCTCGTCCAGCTCTGTAACGCGATGACCGGCAAGCCGCTGACCGATGACGAGATCGGGCTGATCGCGGCCTACCCTGCGGCGATCGCCGAGCTCTTCCCCGGGCAGCTGCAGGCGTAGGCTACCCCTCCCCCGACCCGGTGCAGCCGGCCCGAGATCGCCCCTGTAGTCGCTCGGTCAGCCGCTTCAGATCGACCGGCGACGAGGTTTCGACCTCGATGCAGCACCCAATTCCCAGCGGCTGGAACTGCTCGACGGCATCGCGGATGCGGCCCAGGGTGGCCGAGTCGGGAGCGCGGTGCGGGCCTGAACGTGACCGGCCCGCGTAGCGTCGCACGGCGACGTCGGCGGGCACCCTGCAGAGGACCTCGACGACCTCGGCGTTCTGCGCGAGCAGCAGCGACGACACCCGTACGGTGTCTCGCTGCGGCGCGATCCAGATGTCGACCACCGCCAGTCCCCCGAGCTCACCCAGGCGGAAGCTCAGCTCGGCCTCCGCGGCCATGCGCAGCTCGTACGCCCCCGTCGTGTCGTCGGAGCGATACAGGCGCTCCTTGATCGAGTCCAGCGACAGGAACGGCACGTCCAGGGTCTGCGCAAGGGCCGCCCCCAGCGTCGTCTTGCCGGCACCCGGCACGCCGGTGACGACGACCAGCATGGTGTCGACGCTACGTCCCCAGGGAGCGTGGGTCGGCCGGTACGTCGACCGCCTGCTCTCGCAGCGCCGCCAACGGCACGACATTCAGCACCGCCGCGTTGGTCGAGGCCAGCACCACCGGGGCGGCGACGCCGTCGTTGAACGCCCTGGCCCAGTTCGCGGCCGTCACGCACCACCGATCGCCCGGCGAGAGCCCGGGGAATCCGTAGCGGGGCTGAGGCGTGGACAGGTCGTTGCCGATACTGCGCTGGTGCTCGAGGAACTCGGCTGTCACGACCGCGCAGATGGTGTGACTGCCGAGATCCTGTGGGCCGGTGTTGCAGCAGCCGTCGCGGAAGAACCCGGTCATCGGGTCGGTGCCGCAGGGCTGCAGCGCCTCTCCGAGGACGTTGCGTTCGGTCACGCACCAAGTATCGCGCACGTCGACCCCTCAGGCCGATGCCGACCAGGAGGTCGTCGATCGGACCGCCATCACCAGTACCGGGCCCTGCGGTGCCGCGACCCGATAGTCGGCGTACTTGCCGACCAGCGGCTCCAGCAGTTCGGTCCGACGCGGCTCGTCGCGCACGATCTCGACGTCGAGATCGAGTCTCACCCACCAGAGCTTCGACCAGTCGTCCTCGTAGTGGTCCACGAGCAGCGACGCGGTCGGTCGCTCCTCCAGGTTGCGGAGTCGCTGGAGCTCCTGGGTGCGCTTCGGCTTGTGATCGACCGCGGAGACCACGATGTCCCCCTCGAGCGCGAAGGTCACCGCCACGATGTGAGGCGTGCCGTCCGGCCGTACGGTGGCCAGCCGGGCCACGCGTGCGGCCGCAACCCGTGCCCTCTCCTGCGGTGTCACCATCCCCCTCGCGCTCGAAGACGAGTATGCCGGCTGGGACGACCGCCGGGTCAGCCCGCGACGGCCCTGACCAGCCAGGCGGCGGCCCCCAGCCAGACCCCGTCGGGCCGCTCCCGTGCCGCGAACGCCGCCCGAAGGTCGGCGACCGCCTGCGCGGCGTCGGCAGGGTCGGCCGAGGCGAGGTCCTCGGCGACGTCGGGGTCGGAGATCTCGAAGGCCACGGCGTCGTCGGCGTCGAGGCCGACGCACAGCGGCTCACGCACCTCGCTGATATCGACGTCTACCCACCCGGCCTGAGCCAGCATCGTCCGCACCTGGCGAGGGTCAGCGAGCGCGAAGGGGCCGTTCGGCCGAGCCACGGGAGCAGCCAGACCCAGGTGGGGGGCGACCGCGTCGAAGGGCACCGTCCAGTGCTCGTTGTGCGCCCGTTCGGACCAGCACACGAAGGCCAACCGCCCACCCGGTCGCATCGCGGCGCGGACGTTGGCGAACGCGGCCGTGTGATGGTCGAAGAACATGACCCCATAGCGGCTGATGGCGAGGTCGAACGCGGCGCGCCCCAGGTCGGCCGTCTCCACGTCAGCGAGCTCGAACGAGACGCTGCCGGTGCCGGCTTCTGCCGCACGCAAGCGGGCCTTGTCGATCATCGCCCGCGAGATGTCGACTCCGAGAGCCGTACCCGCTGCGGGCGCGACCGCCTCTGCCGCCCGTAGGGTCGTGCTCCCGCAGCCGCAGCCGATGTCGAGGACGTGTTCGCCCGGCCGCGGTGCCGCGGCCGCGAGGAGCACCTCCCCGTGGGGAGCCAGCAGGGCGTCGAAACGGTCGTCGTGGTCGGCCCAGAAGCGCGCCATGGGGCCGTTCCAGTTCACCGCCGCCGACGCGGCGACGGGGGCGGCACTGTCGTCCGTACGAGCTTCGTCCACGCACCGACGTTAGCCCCTCGCAATCGGCCCGTGCGGCGGAGCTCGTGGCCCTGGCCGCGTCGAGGTACTCCCAACCGATGAACGGGCGTCGGGTGCGAAGGTGGAGCCGTGACCACTCCCGAGCCGGATCTGCACCCGCTGCTGAGGAGCCGCTGGAGCCCTACCGTCTTCGACCGCTCACACGAGGCAACGCAGTCCTCGGTCACGTCGCTGCTGGAGGCGGCCAGGTGGGCTCCCTCGGCGGGCAACGCGCAGCCGTGGTCGTTCGTCGTCGCCAGGCGCGGTGACGACACCCACCACCGCATCGTCGCCCATCTCGCCGGAAGCTCCAGGAGATGGGCCCCCGACGCGAGCATCCTGGTCGTCAACGTGTGCCACAGGTACGTCGAGGACACCGACTGGGAGTACTCGGAGTTCTCCGTCTACGACCTCGGTCAGGCGGTGGCGCACATGACGCTGCAGGCCCAGGCGATGGGCCTGGCTGCTCGACAGTTCAGAGCCTTCGACCGGGACGCGCTGGCGGCGGAGTTCGCGATCGCCCCCCACTGGCAGATCATGACCATGACCGCGTTCGGTGTCGTCCCTCGCGACGGCCGGGGCGACGGGGCTACGCCGTCATCCGAGCACGTGCCCCGCCATCGCCGCGAGATCGGCGAGCTGCGCTGGCCCGGCACCTGAGAGCCGGTGGGACGAGGACGTGAGGAGCCGGCTGGTGTCGG
>JAWWPH010000276.1:0-6304 GCA_033850875.1 Nocardioidaceae bacterium
TTCTGCGCCGCCCCGAAGCGCCACTCGGCCCACGCGGCACAGTTGGCGTCGTTGTCCACGAGGGCGGTCAGTCCCACCCGGCGCCGGACCGCGTCACGCAACGGCTCGTTACGCCAGGCGAGGTGCGGTGCGAAGAGCACCGTGGACCGCGTCGAGTCGACGAATCCGGCCGCACCGATACCCAGGGCGGAGACGTAGTGCCGGGACTTCAGCTCCCCGACGATGTCGGCGATCGTGTCCTCGACCTCCGTCGGGCTGGTCGAGGGGGTGTCGCGCAGCACGCTCTCGAGGACGACGCCGTCCTCGTCCACCACGCCCGCCTTGACCTTGGTGCCTCCGATGTCGATCCCGATCGCGAGCCGCTGCAGCATCAGGAGCTCGCCCTGGCCAGGTCGGCAGCACCGATCATCCCCGCCTCGTTGCCCAAGGTGGCGAGCCGGACCTCGAGGTGCGGCCGATTGGCGGCCGCGGGCAGGTTGTCGTCGAACGCCTTGCGGATCGGTTCCAGCACGAGGTCCCCGGCATCGCCCACCCCACCACCGATCACGACGACCCTGGGGTCGAGGATCGCGGCCAGAGTCGCGATCCCTTCTCCGAGCCACTGGCCGAGGTCGGCGAGCAGCGAGATGCAGAGCGCGTCGCCGGCCTGCGCCTCCTTGGTGATCATCGGGCCCGTGATGCCGGTGGCACTGCCTCCGGCGAGCTCCAGCAGCGGGTCGCCGTCCCAGACCCGGGCGCGGGCCTCGCGGACGAGGGCACGGCCGCTCGCGTACTGCTCCCAGCACCCGTGCCGCCCGCACCCGCACGGCAGGCCGTTGGGGACCACCCGCAGATGGCCGATCTCTCCCGCCACCCCGAAGGACCCGCGCAGCAGCTGGCCGCCGAGGACGATGCCCCCGCCGACGCCCGTACCGACCGCCACCATGAGCAGGTCGTCGACATCGGCACCGGCGCCGAAGCGGAACTCACCCCAGGCCGCAGCGTTGACGTCGTTCTCCACGACCACGGGCATGCCGACCTGGGCACGTACCGCTGCCCCGAGCGGCTCGTCGCGCCAGGCGAGGTTGGGTGCGAACAGGACAGTCGTACGGTCGGCGCCCACGAAGCCGGCGGCGCCGATCCCCACCGCGGCCACGTCGTGCCGCGCCGCCAGCTCCTTCACGAGCCCGACGATCGCGCTCTGGGTCTGCGCCGTGTCGCGGGCAGGCGTATGGCAGCGCTGCTCCTCGAGGATCTTGCCCTCCTCGTCGACCACACCCGCGGCGATCTTCGTACCGCCGACGTCGACTCCTACCGTCAGTGCCATCCCAACCCCTGCGTCCGGCGCCCCCTGGAGAGGGGCACGATCCATGGTCTCCTCGCGGCCGGCGACGTCATCGTGCGGACTCCACCTGCTGCTTCAGACCCTTGAGCGCCGCGTCGATCACGACGCGCTCGCCCTTGCGTTTGAGCATTCCGATCATGGGGATGGTGAGGTCCACTTCGAGCTCATAGGTGACCTCGGTCGACCCAGCCCGAGATCGCAGGGTGTAGGCACCTTCCATCGACCTGAGCATTCTCGCCCGTACGAGTCGCCATGTCACCCGTGCGTCGCCGTCCCACGTGTACGCCAGGGTGTACTCGTCCCTGATCGGTGCTGCATCGAGCACGAAGGCGACCTGGTCGGCGCGTCCGTCGTCGTGCGTCCTGAGCACGGTCGCGGACTTCACCCCGCGCGCCCACTGCGGGTAGCGGTCGAAGTTCGCGATCACGGCCATCACCTCGCTCGGCTCGGCCGCGACGACGATGGTCGAGGTGGTCTGGTCAGCCATCTGGGGTGCCCTTCAGCCGGTGCGCTGGCGCCGACCCTATCGGTACGGGCGGAGCGAAGGGACGGCCGCGACGGCCGATACGCTCGCGCCCTCGGCGTCGGCGCCGAGGCCGAGAAGGTGCCGTACCCGGTCCGATGGTGAGCGCTCTGTCCGCCTTGACGTCGTTCGTCACGTTTCGCATCGGCCAAACGGCGAGACGGATGCAACGTACGGCTATCCGCTGACTACTCTCAGTGGTATCGTCGTCACGTTCAGCACTTGCCTTTCCTCTTCCAGTCCTGAGGACATCCCGCCATGGGTCACCTAGCTCCGAGTCCGACCGAGTGGTCGAGGCGTCGGGACCGAACCCCCCACCCGCGCCGCAGCACTCGGCAGGCCCCGACACCGGTGGCGCCGGCGCTCGCCGCCGAGGGCAGTGCGCGATGGTCGCTCCGTCCGGCCCGCATCGACCTCGGTGCGCGCGCCGTCTGCCTGCTGACCGGGTTCGCGCTGGCGTACCTCGTCTTCGGCACCTCGACGTCCTCGACCACCTCGCTCCTGCTGGTGGTGGCCGCCATCGTGCTCCTCCTCGCCGCGTTCACGAGACTTCCGGCGCCCCGGAGCGCCCACGGCATCGAACTGGGTCCGGACCGCCACGAGTCGGCCATCATGTTCACCGATGCGCGCGCCGCCGCGACGGCAGCGGAGCGGCAGCGCATCGCCCGTGACATCCACGACGGCATCGCGCAGGACGTCGCCTCGCTCGGCTACCTCGTCGACGCACTCTCCAGCGCGCAGCCGGATCCCGCGCACCACAGCGGTCTCGCCGACGTGCGCAGCGCGCTCGGCGACATCTTGTCCGACCTGCGGCTCACCGTGGCCGACCTGCGCAGCGCGGGCGCCGACGGCGGCCGGCTCGGACCGGCGCTGAGCGACTACGCGCTCGCGGTCGGGAAGCGCTCGAGCATTGTCGTCCACCTCGCGATCGAGGAGGCACCGCAGCGGCTGGAACCGCAGGTGGAGACCGAGCTGCTCAGGATCGCCCAGGAGGCGGTGACCAACGCCGCCAACCACGCATCCGCCGGGAACCTGTGGGTGAGCGCCCAGGTGAACGCGCCGTACGCCACGATCAGCGTCGACGACGACGGCGTGGGCGCGGCCGTGCCGCGACCCGACCACTTCGGGCTCCACATCATGCAGGAGCGCGCCCAACGCATCGGTGCGGTCCTGGCCATCGCCGACCGTCCCGAGGGCGGAACCCGAGTCCGGGCCGTCCTCGAACCACGCGAATCACCGGAGTCCGATCTTCAGCTTGGAGGAAGCCATGCCCTATAGCGTCCTTCTCATCGACGACCACGATCTGATCCGCCAAGGTCTGCTACGCGCCTTCGAACGTCATGCGGACTTCGACGTGGTGGCCGAGGCCGGAAGCGGTCGTGACGCGCTGCGGCTGGCGCAGGAGCACCGGCCCGATGTCGTCGTGTGCGACATCCGGCTGCCCGACGGGAGCGGTCTCGACATCGTCAAGACGCTGCGCGCCCAGCGGCCCGAGATCGGGCTGGTCGTGCTGACGCTGTACGCGGGCGACGAGCAGCTCTTCGCGGCCCTGGAGGCCGGCGCCTCCGCCTTCGTCGCGAAGGACGCGCCGAGCGACGACGTGGTCGCCGCCGCCCGCCACGCCGCTGTCTCACCGTCGTCGTTCACCGCCCCCGACCTCGCCAACGCGATGCGCCGTCAGATGGCACCGGCCGGGCCCAAGCTGTCGCCGCGCGAGGGCCAGGTGCTCGGTCTGCTGGCGGAGGGCTTCGGAGTCGGCCCGATCGCGCGTCGGCTGTTCATCAGCGAGTCGACGACCAAGACCCACATCTCGAAGATCTACGAGAAGCTCGGTGCCGCCAACCGGGCGCAGGCCATCATGAAAGGTATCCAGTCGGGCCTCATCAAGACGGACCTGGCCTCCGTCGCGTCGGGTGGCAGCGGCGGCTGATCGAAAGCGCGCCGTCCGCGGGTGGCGGCGCTGGCGGAGTCAGCCGGCACCGGTGGACGGGAGCCCGTCACCATCGAGCAGGTCGCGCAGTACACGGGCCGAGCGGCCGGCGGCGTGGTGCGCTGACACCTCTCGGCGCCCGCGGGCGCCCATCGCGCCGGCCGTCGCCGGGGAGGAGAGCAGCGACACGATGCGGCGGACGAGCTGGTCGAGCTCGCGCGGGTCGACGACGTATCCGGTCCGGCCGTCGAGGACCGTTTCGGGGACGCCTCCCGAGGCCCCCGCCACCACCGGCAGTCCCGATGCAGCGGCCTCCAGGAACACGATCCCGAAGGCCTCCGGCTGCAGCCCCAGCAGCCGCGTCCGGCATGGCAGCGCGAACACGTCCGCCGCCGCGTACACGCCCGGCATCTGCGACCACGGCACGCCGGGAACCATCCGTACCGACGCCGACAGCCCCTCGCGCCGTACCGCCCGCTGCAGAGCCTGGCGCATGGGGCCGTCCCCGACGATCACCAGCACGGCATCGGGGCACGCGCTCAGGACCCGCGGCCAGGCCCGCAGCAGGGTGTCGTGTCCCTTGCGCGCCACCAGGCGAGCAGCGGACAGGACGACCGGCCGGTCGCCCACCCGCCAGCGACGTCTCCACGGGGCGCCGTCGACCTGAGGTGTGAAGCGGCCGACGTCGACCTCCGGTGACAGTCGGACCATCCTGGCAGCGGCCGGAGCGGACAGCGCCGGGCTGATGCGTTCGCGGCAGAACTCGCTGACGTAGGTCAGCACGTCGACACCGTCACCGATCCGCCGAAGCGCGGCACGCGCGCCCGGCAGGGCGGCCCACCACACCTCGTGCCCGTGGGTCAGCGCCACCAGGGGCCGGATGCCCGCCCGCCGGAGACCGGGAGCCAGCAGGCCGAGCGGGGCTGCGGCCCCGAACAGCACCCGGTCGCAGCCGTGCTCGCGCGCGATCGACCGCACGGCCCGACCCATCCGCGGCGTCGGGACGAGCACCCGCGAACGGTCCCGGACCACCGGATACTCGAGGGCGCGGTCGACCTGACGAGCTCCGGCCATCCGCGAGGTGAAGACGACCACCTCGCTGCTCGGGAGGGAGCAGCAGAGCGTGTACACGAAGCTCTCGATCCCGCCGATGCGGGGCGGGAAGTCGTTGGTGACCACGAGGACCTTGCCGGCCCGCGACGTCATCGCACGCCGTGCAGGTGCTCCCACGCCAGCGCCATCCCGATCCGGTCGAGCGGCGGAGGGTGGTCGTTGAAGATGTCGCTCAGGACGGGGTTGGGGTCGAGATGGGTGAGGTTGGTGACGGCGAGACGCTGCTGCATCTTGATGAAGTCCGCCGGGTCGGACGTGAGGTCGAGGGAGTGGGCGTCGGCCCGTGCCTCGATGTGCCTGCTGATCGTGTCCTGGAGCGGCAGCGCCGCCAGAGCGGCGAGCGACGCGAGGGCCAGGACGACCGGAACGATGGCAGGGTCGCGCATCGAGCCGGCCCCGGTCGGTCGCCTCAGCCGTTCGGGCCTGAGGACGATGAACAACCCGGCAACGGCCATCACCGCGGCCACGGCTCCTTCGATCGTCCCCACGAGGACGTCGTCGTGCGTGGCATGGCCCAGCTCGTGGGCGATGATGAGCTCGATCTGCCGGTCCGGCGTCGAGCGCAGGAGCGTGTCGTACACGACGATGCGCTTGGTGGAGCCGAAGCCGGAGACGTACGCGTTGAGCTCCGTCGTGCGCTGGGACGCGTTGGCCACCAGCACGTCGGACACGGTCACGTGGTCGCGGTTGGCCAGCTCGAGGAGGGACGTGCGCAGCCGCCCGTCCGGTAGCGGGGTGAAGGTGTTGAACGCGGGCTCGATCACGACGGGATAGGCGAACGACCCCACGATCACCAGGAGACCCGCTCCGGCGGCGGCCGGGAGGAACCAGGTACGGCTGAAGCGACGTGCCAGGCCGACGAGGAGCAGCAGCACGATCGATGTCGTGACCACGGCGATACCGAGCCCCTTCGCCTCGTCCACCGCCCAGGCGGGCCAGGTCTGTGTCGAGAGCCCGTACGAGCGTGCGACCTGCTGGGACCAGACGTCCGTAGGCAGTCCGGCGAGACGCTCGATGAGTACGACGAGGGCGACGAGGCTGATGACCTGGAGCCACCAGCGCCGGACCCGCCGCCGCACCCAGGTCACGAGCACGCGGCCGAGCCGGGTGAAGCCGACCGCCGCCGCGACGAGGACCCCGACGAGAAGGCCGAGCCAGGACGGCCAGCGAGCCTGACCGAAGAAGGCATCCGAGCGCGTGATCTGTGCAGGCGTGAAGTACGACCGCAGCGGTGCGGGCGTCACGGACGCACCGGGCAGGGGATGCCACGGGGTCAGCACCGCAACAAGCGTCACGAAGGTCGCCAGCGCACCGAGCAGAAGAAGCCAGGCCACGATCAGTCCCCGCGACCTACTGCGCACCCCGCAACCTTATGAGAAGGCGACGCCACTGCCGCGTCACCTTCGCTCGCGAC
>JAWWPH010000302.1:0-3040 GCA_033850875.1 Nocardioidaceae bacterium
CGGTCGGCGGATCGAAGTGCACGGGGACGAACTCGTTCGACGTCATGACCGGGACCGTACCTGTCCACCCTGCCGTCGAGAACGCCGCAGCAGGAGCAACACGTCAGCGGACGATGGTCACCGGACACTTGGCATAGGCGGCGACATGCTGGCTGACCGAGCCGAGCACGAGCCCAAGAATCCGCCGCGACCACGGTTACCGACCACCAGCAGGTCGGCGTCCGGCGACTTCTCGATGAACACCCACGCTGCGTTGCCCTGCTTGACGCGCGGCTGTAACGGGCACCGGCGCTTCCACGGCACCCCGCTCGACTGAGCTCATCACCTCGGTCGACCTGATCTCGTCGAGCTGCTCACCGAAGGCCGGGCGCGGGTGACTCCGGCGCCTCCACCCCCGCGTGCGGCTACGCCGCTGTCGGGGCAGGCTAGTGCCATGGACTTCACACACCTCGGCCGCTCCGGCCTTACCGTCTCCAGGCTCTGCCTCGGCACAATGAACTTCGGCCCACTCACCAGCGAGGCCGACTCGCACGCGATCATGGACTCGGCACACGAGTGCGGGATCAACTTCTTCGACACGGCCAACCGGTACGGGCGCGAAATCGGCATCGGCGCCACGGAGCAGATCATCGGGCGTTGGTTCGCCCAAGGTGGTGGACGTCGAGAGCGTACGGTCATCGCAACCAAGCTGTACGGTCAGATGGGCGAGTGGCCGAACGAGGGCAAGCTCTCCGCGCTCAACATCCGCCGAGCGCTCGACGCGAGCCTGACCCGGCTGCAGACCGACTACATCGACCTCTACCAGTTCCACCATGTCGACCGCGAGACGCCTTGGGACGAGATCTGGCAGGCGATCGAGGTCGCGATCGCTCAGGGCAAGATCCTGTACGTCGGCAGCAGCAACTTCGCCGGCTGGCATATCGCGCAAGCGCAGGCGTCCGCGGCCGATCGCCACCTCCTCGGGCTCACCAGCGAGCAGTCGATCTACAACCTGGCCACCCGCGAGATCGAGCTCGAGGTGATACCTGCCGCGCAGCACTACGGGCTCGGGATCATCCCGTGGTCGCCGCTGCATGGAGGCCTTCTCGGCGGGGTGCTGCGCAAAGAGCGCGAGGGAAGGCGTCGGATCGAGGGGCGCGCCGCCGAGTACGTCGAGAGCCACCGCTCCCGGATCGAGGCGTACGAGGAGCTCGCCGCCGACCTGGGTCATGAGCCGGGCGACGTCGCGCTGGCCTGGCTGCTCCACCAGCCGGCGGTCACCGCGCCGATCGTGGGACCTCGCACGCAGGAACAGCTCGACGCGGCAGTCCGGGCGCTCGACGTGACGTTGGACGACAAGGTGCTGGCACGGCTCGACGAGATCTTCCCCGGCTACCGGACGGCCCCCGAGCACTACGCCTGGTGAGCCCATGCTCCACCGCCGCTCTCCGGCTAGCGCGCGGTCCAGCCTCCGTCCAGGGTGATCGCGGCGCCCGTGATGAACGATGCAGACGGACCACATAGGAACGCCACCACGTCGGCCACCTCCTCGGGCTCGACCAGCCTCGTGATCGCCGGCTCGGTCAGCATGACGTTGTCCACGACCTCGTCCTCGGAGATGCCGTGAGCCCTCGCTTGGTCGGCGATCTGGCCTTCGACAAGAGGCGTTCGGACGTACGCGGGGCACACGGTGTTCGACGTGACCCCGTGCTCCCCACCTTCCAGGGCTGTGACCTTCGACAGCCCCTCGAGTCCGTGCTTGGCGGTCACGTAGGCGGACTTGTACGCCGACGCGCGTAGCCCGTGCACCGACGAGATGTTGACGATCCGACCGAATCCCCGGTCGTACATCCGCGGCAGCGCGGCACGGATGAGGAGGAACGGCGCCTCGAGCATCAGCTGGAGAATCCTCGCGAACTGCTCGGGCGGAAACTCCTGGATCGGTGCGACGTGCTGTATACCGGCGTTGTTCACCAGCACGTCCACGTCGAGTGACTGCTCCGCGAGAGCGACGGTGTCGGCGAGATCGACCTCCCAGACGTCGCCGCCGAACTCGTCGGCGACAGCCGTCGCGCGGCCTGCGTCGACGTCGGCCACGGTCACTCGCGCACCGGCCGCCGCGAGTCGCCGCGCGCATGCGGCACCGATACCGCTTCCGCCTCCCGTCACCAGCGCGTGACGTCCTGACAGGTCCTTCTCCACTACTCAGCCTCCCTCGCTCCGCCTCCGGCACCCACGGTGAGCTTCGATCTCGGCGATCGGCGACCGCCTCAGTGGTCGACGGGCGGCGACACCGGCGCGCTTGGTGGCGGTGGGCCGCCCGGCCGCCCGGCCGCCCCAGAGGAGCAGTACCCGACGTGGGCGGCACGTCACCGTAGTCGCGTCCGACGGCGAAGGGAAGGTAGCCGCCGCCGGCTCGACGGCCCTTGCACGGGTCGAAGGCGCGTGCTGCCACCGTCGCGTGGCGTCGACTCGACGGCGTGCTGACCGATCATCACGGCGGCATTGGGCTCGGCTCCACTCGAGCGCAACTGGGGGTCAGGACGCGGGGGACCGCACTTGAGTTGCGAGCGCTCAGCCGTGGGCGGGTGGTGCTTGGGATTGGTAGGTGTGGCCGGTGGGGGTGCAGGTGATGGTGGTGTGCCTCGACGTTGCGGGGTCGGGTTCGATCACTCGGACGTGCCAGCCGGGTGCTTCTTTGGTGTAGGAGTGGCGTTCGCACAGGCCCTGCCCGTTGGTGGCGGTGGTGGGTCCGCCGTCGCGCCACGGCGTGATGTGGTCGAGGTGGCGGATGGGGGCGGTGCAGTACGGGATGCGGCAGTGCTGGTCACGCGCCATCAGATACCGGGCCAGCGGGCCGTCGAAACGGCGCCGGCGGGTGTCCACGGCGACGACGGTGTGGCCGATCGGGTCGGTAAGGATCCGCCGGATGAACACCCGTGCCCGCTGGGGCGGCCCGTCGGACGGCGCGTCCTCTCCGGGACCTGTGCCGGTGAGGTCGCGGGCGAACGTGGCGGGGAGAGGTCCGTAGCCGGGGAGCGTCGCGGGGGTGTCGTCGGCC
>JAWWPH010000184.1:0-4388 GCA_033850875.1 Nocardioidaceae bacterium
CGGGCTGGCGTCGGGATTGGTGAACACCACCGGGCAGGTCGGCGGCGCACTGGGACTCGCCGTTCTCGCCACGGTGTCCTCGACGCACACCCGTCACCTCGTGTCGTCCGGCCACAGCACCGATGCCGCTCTGCTCAGCGGCTACCACCTGGCCTTCTGGATCGCGGCCGGTCTGCTCGTCGCGGCCGTCGCCATCGCGTCGAGGCTGCTCAGCCGGCCCGCCACCGACGCGGCAAGCGCGCCAGGCGACGTCCCGCGAGACATGAGCGTGGCTCAGCCGGCGCTCGTGAGCGAGTGAGCAGATCGACTCGTCGCAGCCCGGTGCTGACGGCGTACCGTACTGACTCGCGACTGGTCGGGTAAGCCCACGGTTCGTGTCGCCAGTAGCGTCGTGGGCGCGGGCCGGGAGCCGACCGTCACGGGACGTGCGCCCCACCTCAGGCACCGTGGCAACCGGCACAGCCGGTGGACAAGGAGACGCCATGACGAGCACGAACATCCCAACAGCCGCTGAGCTCCGGGAGCTTGCCCGAGTCGCGGTCCGCCGCTGCGGAGTCGACCTCGACTCCGTCATGGGCGACCATCCCGCGACGTCACCCATCAACGGCGGCTCGCTTGCGGAGGTCGCCTGGGGCGACGCCGCAGCGGTCGACGAGGCGGTCTGCCGGGCCCAGGGAGCCTTCCGCGAGTGGCGCATCGCACCCGCGCCGGCCCGCGGCGCCGTGGTCAAACGACTCGGCGAGCTGCTCACCGACCACAAGGAGGACCTCGGCTCACTGGTCACCCTGGAGACCGGGAAGATCACCTCCGAGGCGCTCGGCGAGGTACAGGAGATGATCGACATCTGCGACTTTGCCGTCGGGCTCTCCCGCCAGCTCTACGGGCAGACCATGCCGTCGGAGCGGCCGGGCCATCGCCTGATGGAGACATGGCATCCACTCGGCGTCGTCGGGGTGATCACCGCGTTCAACTTCCCCGTCGCCGTCTGGTCGTGGAACACGGCGATCGCCCTGGTGTGCGGCGACCCGGTGATCTGGAAACCGTCGGAGATCACCCCGCTGACCGCGCTGGCGTGCCGGGCGATCCTCTCCCGGTCGATCCGGGAGGCCGACGCTCCCGCCGACCTGTCCCAGGTCGTGCTCGGTGGTCCCGAGGTCGGGTCGGCGCTGGTGGAGCATCCCGATGTGGCCTTGGTGAGCGCAACCGGATCGACGCGCATGGGCGGTCGGGTGGGCCCTCGGGTCGCCGAGCGCTTCGGTCGCAGCCTGCTCGAGCTCGGCGGCAACAATGCGAGCATCGTCACGCCGTCGGCGGACCTCGACCTGGCCGTGCGTGGCATCGTCTTCGCCGCCGCCGGCACCGCCGGCCAGCGCTGCACGACCACCCGGCGTGTCATCGCGCACACCTCGGTGATCGACGAGCTCACCAGCCGGTTGGCTGAGGCGTACGAGCGTCTCCCGATCGGCAGTCCCCTGACGAAGGGCACCCTCGTCGGTCCGCTCATTCACGGCGGCTCGTACGCGCAGATGCAGAGCGCCATCGTCCAGGCCATCGACGAGGGCGGGAAGCTTGTAGTGGGAGGCGAGCGAGCCCTCGAGGACGACTTCCCCGAGGCCTTCTACGTCCGCCCGGCCGTTGTGCGGATCGACGAGCAGACCGACGTGGTCCGCACCGAGACCTTCGCGCCCGTGCTCTACGTGCTGCCTTATGAACACCTGGCGGAGGCGATCCAGCTCAACAACGCCGTGCCGCAGGGTCTCTCCTCCAGCATCTTCACCGGCGACCAGGCGGAGGCCGAGGTCTTCATGTCCGCCGATGGCTCCGACTGCGGCATCGTGAACGTCAACGTCGGGACCTCGGGCGCTGAGATCGGCGGCGCGTTCGGCGGAGAGAAGCAGACCGGTGGCGGCCGGGAGTCCGGGTCGGACGCATGGAAGGCCTACATGCGGCGAGCGACGAACACCGTCAACTACTCCGGCGAGGCCCCGCTCGCCCAGGGTGTCGACTTCACGGTCTGACCGATGGCGAGACCGGCTCGGTCCAGGGGGCTCAAGGCGTTGTCGCGGCCTGTCCCATCATTGCGTCGGGGTCGTGGTCGGTCGCGACGATCAGGCGCTGCTCTTCTGCTCGGCAAGGGCCGCCTCGACGTCGAGGCCGCGAACCGCGGTGATGACCTGCTCGAGCGCGGCTGCAGGCAAGGCGCCGGGCTGGGAGAACACCAGTGTTCCGCCCTTGAACGCCATCAGCGTCGGGATGGACGTGATCTGCGCTGCGGCGGCGAGGGACTGCTCGGCCTCGGTGTCGACCTTGCCGAACACGACGTCCGGGTGCGCCTGGGACGCCTTCTCGTACACGGGCGCGAACATGCGGCACGGGCCGCACCAGGAGGCCCAGAAGTCGACGAAGACGATGTCGTTGCTGCTCACGGTGCTCTCGAAGTTCGCTGCACCCAGGTCGACGGTGGCCATCAGAGCCTCTCCCTCATGTGGTATCGGTGCCCCGACTCGGGGGCTGCAGCCGTGCCAACGAACCTGCCCACGGGTCTATTCCGCACCCTGGCGGATGACGGCGCCGCTCCCCCATCCGCGGGCGCATGGCCGAGCGCGCGCCATTGCCGACCGCACGCCGCTGCCCCGCGCAGGACCCGTCAGGCCGACTCGTCATCGGGAACGAAGGGGTCGTGGTAGAGGCTGCCGTTCACTCGCGTGTACCAGACGAGCGTGAACAGCACGACGAAGCCGCGGACGCACTGGCGGCCGGGATGAGCCGCCAGTGCATGGGCAACCTGCGACACTGAAACGACAGCACGGTCGATGGCCACTGGGCATAACCGGGTGTCTCACGGTGTCGTTGGACCGGGTGACGAGCCGACCGAACTGCCCGAGCCACCGAGGAGCCGACTCGCGTGAAGAAGTCTGATCACCGAAGACGGATCCTGAATGCCTCGCTGACAGCCGTAGGGGCTGCCTGCGCCACCCTGATCGTGCTGACCGGCATCGTGTACGTCGTAGAGCGCCTCGTCGTGAACAGACGAGAGTCACCGTCGCCACTGCCTCCTCCTACTGCCCGCCGCATCGTGGCAGTCGTTGTCGTGGCAGCCCTCGTCGTCGCCCTCGTTGCGGCATGGAGGAGCGTGCGACGTGACCGCGACGCTTACTTCAACCCCTGGTGGTCGCTGACTCCTGTTGTGGCCGTGGTGCTGTTCGCCTTGGTGTTCGTCGTCCTGAGCGAGGGTCAGGAGCGGTACTACCTCGCCACCGCCTCGAGGGACCTGCCGACCGCATCAACGGCGGTGCTGAGGGCCGATGGGCACCAGGCCTGTGCCTGGCTACGAGGCAGGCATTGGGGCCCTCCCCCGGAGATACCCATGAGGAGGCAGAACCTGTTCTACCGCGCGATATCGAACGGAGACTACGAGTCCCCGGCGCCGGCTACGTCCGACGGAGAGCTGAACAAGTCCGCTCACCGGCTGCTCATCTTCTACACGCGCTACCTACGCCGACAAAGCGGCGGCACCCTCACCCTGGCTGGGAAGCTCAAACGGCAGGTCGCGTGGCTTGCCTGGTACGACCTCTGCCCGACCCAACGGAAGCTGCACAAGCCTGTGCCGAACGGGGACTAGCCGCTGACTGGCCCGAGTACTCGAATTGTCGCCCAGAATCGGGCGCGGTTGGCCCGCACCCCTGCACCCGGGCGCTGAGCTTGCCAGACGGCAAGTCGTGAAACCGGTCAGACTCCTACGCGATAGTGCAGGTGAACGACGCCGCCCCGGAACCGGCGCTCGCCGAGAAGTTCGAGTCGCGTGCGGACGTTGTCTGGCAGGGCGCGCTTGCCGCCTCCGACCACAATGGGGCACAGGAACAGATGGCACTCGTCGACCAGGCCAGCGCCGAGTGCACGGGCAGCGAGCTCGGCACCGCCGACTGAGATGTCGGCCCCCGTGGACGCCTTGAGCTGCCGGACCGCGTCCGGCTCGAACTCCCGCTCGATCCGCGTCCTTCCGCTGGATGGCGTGTCCAGCGTCCTCGAGTACACGATCTTCTCGGCTGCACGCCAGATCCCGGCATAGTCGGAGACTGCCGGCTCGTCGGCATCGGTGTTCACCGTCTCCCAGAACAGCATCGTCTCGTACATCCGGCGCCCGTACAGGTAGGTGCCGACCGGCCGCTCGAGATCGTTGACGAAGGCGTGCACCTCCTCGTCCGGAGCCGCCCAGTCGAACGCGCCCTCCGCGTCCTCGACGTACCCGTCAAGCGAGGCGATCGCTGCATAGGTCAGCTTGGCCATCCCACTCCAATCGATCGTTCAGGTGCAGCCACGGCCGCACCTACTGAGACCGGGATCCGCGGCCAGAATCATCGCTCAGGCGTCACCGGAGCGCCAGACGC
>JAWWPH010000346.1:0-8970 GCA_033850875.1 Nocardioidaceae bacterium
GGCTTCGACCTGATGGGCGAGTGGCTCGGCGCCAGCCGCCTCACGGTCGCGGCCTCCAGTGTCGGGCGCGCCCGCCGGGCGCTCGACATGACGACGGCATGGGCGGCCGAACGGGTCCAGTTCGGCCAGCCGATCGGACGCTTCCAGGGTGTCGGCTTCCCGCTGGCCGACATGGCGACGGAGCTGGACGCGGCGGAGCTCCTGACCCTGCGGGCCGCGTGGAAGCTCGACCAGGGCACCATGACCGACTCCGATGCGGCCATGGCGAAGCTCTACGCGTCGGAGGCGCTGGGACGGATCACCGACGGCGCGGTCCAGATCTTCGGCGGCATGGGGCTGATGACCGAGCTGCCGATCGAGCGCTTCTGGCGCGACGCCCGCGTCGAGCGCATCTGGGACGGCACGAGCGAGATCCAGCGCCACATCATCTCCCGGTCGATGCTGCGTCCACTGGGCGCGTGACACGGCCGTGAACACCAGCCTGCGCCGGCTGCTCTCGCCCCGCTCGATCGCCCTGGTCGGCGGTGCCGCCGCCGAGGCGGCCGTCCGCTCCTGCCGGGCGATCGGGTACGACGGCGCCATCTGGCCCGTGCACCCGACCAGGCCGACGATGGGCGGGCTGCCGTGCTTCACGGACCTCGCCGGGCTGCCGGGAGTCCCCGACGCCGCCCTCGTCTCCGTCGCGCGAGAGCGCTCCGTGGGCGTGGTGTCAGAGCTCGCGGCGATGGGTGCCGGCGGTGCCGTCTGCCACGCCTCCGGGTTCGCGGAGGACGGCGCGGGTGGCGCCCGGCTGCAACGCGACCTGGTCGCCGCGGCCGGCCGCATGGCTCTCCTGGGGCCGAACTGCCTCGGCTTCGTGAACTACCTCGACGGCGCGGCCCTGTGGCCCGAGCAGCACGGCGGGGAAGGCGTCGACCGGGGCGTCGCTGTCGTCGTGCAGAGCGGCAACCTCGGCCAGAACCTCACCATGCAGCGCCGCTGCCTGCCGCTCGCCCAGGTCGTCTCCGTGGGCAACGCCGCCGTCACGGGTGTTCTCGATGTCGTCGAGGCGCTGCTCGACGATCCGCGCATCACGGCCATCGGCCTCCACCTCGAGGACCTGCCCGATGTCTCCCGGCTGTCGCGTCTCGCGACGACCGCCCTGCGTCGCCGCGTCCCGATCGTGGTGCTCAAGTCGGGATCGTCGCGTCTGGGTGCCAGGACCACCCTCAGCCATACCAGCTCCCTCGCCGGCCCGGACGTACTGTGCGACGCCCTGTTCCGACGGTTCGGCATCGTCCGGGTGCATCGCATCGAAGCCTTCGTCGAGCACCTCAAGCTCCTCCACGTCCACGGCGGTCTCCCTGGAACGCGCATCGCGTCGGCCAGCTGCTCGGGCGGCGAGGCGGCCCATGTCGCAGACCTCGCCGAGCCCATGGGCGTGACGCTCCCGGAGTTCGACCGGCCCACCGCACAGCGCCTGCAGACGGTGCTGGGTGACCGGGTCGCCGTGTCGAACCCGCTCGACTACCACACGTACATCTGGGGCGACCAGGAGGCGCAGACCGACTGCTTCTCGGCGTTCCTCGACTCCGGTGCGGACTGTCATCTTCTGGTGCTGGACTTCCCCCGAGCGGACCGGTGCGACACCGCGGGGTTCGAGACGACGCTCCGCGCCTTCTTGTCCGCGCAGCGAGCCGTCGCGTCACGCGCCTGCGTGGTGAGCTCCCTGCCGGAGTGCCTGCCGGAGGAGGTCGGCAGGCGGCTGCTGGATGCCGGCATCGCGCCCATGCAGGGAATCTCCGACTGCCTCGCGGCCATCGTGTCCGCCGCGGCTGTGGGCCGGGCGCAAGCTCGGGTCGACCGCACGGCACCGCTGGCCGGGCCGAGCACGACGCCCGTAGCGCGCCGCGTCGACCAGCTGGACGAGGCGTCGGCGAAGGGGGCGCTGCAGGCGTTCGGGCTGCGAGTCCCGCCCGGCGCGGGGGGTCGTCTCGGAGAGATTGGCGCGCTCGCCACGCGGGTCGGCTTTCCGGTAGCCGTGAAGGCCGTCTCGCCGACGCTCGCGCACAAGTCGGAGCAAGGCGGCGTGCGGCTGGGTCTGACCTCCGAGCCGGCGGTCGAGCTGGCGGCGGCGGGCATGTCCGCGCTGAGCGACAGGTTCCTGGTGGAGCAGATGGTCGAGGGGGCCGTTGCCGAGCTCATCGTCGCCGTGCAGCGCGATCCGGCGTTCGGGCTCACGTTGACCATAGGAGCGGGCGGGCTGCTGGTCGAGCTGGTCGACGACACCGTGACCCTGCTGCTGCCGGCGACGAGCGACGACGTCCGCGACGCGCTGCGGTCCCTGGCCGTCTGGCCCCTCCTCAACGGGTTCCGGGGGAGGTCGGGTGACCTGGAGGGCGTCGTCGAGGCGGTCTCGGCCGTCGTCGAGTACGCGACGTCCTATCCGGACCGACTGATGGAGGTAGAGGTCAACCCCCTGCTTGTCAGGCCCGACTCGGTGGTGGCGGTCGACGCCCTGATCCGGCTCTACGCGGCAGCCGACGACGTCGGCGCCACGCCGAACGACCTGGAGGAGGCCGGATGAGCGTACGCCTCGACGTCGAGGGCCCCGTGCTGGTCGTCACCGTCGACCGGCCGAAGGCGAACGCGATCGACGTCGCCACGAGTCTGGAGCTGTATGCCGCCTTCGACCGTCTGCAGCACGACGACCGGCTCCGGGTGGCCGTACTGACCGGTGCGGGCGAGCGGTTCTTCTCCGCGGGCTGGGACCTCAAGGCGGCCGCCGCCGGGGAGCCGATCGACGCCGACCACGGCCCCGGAGGGTTCGCCGGCCTGACCGAGCTCTCGACGCTGACCAAGCCTGTCATCGCGGCAGTCAACGGTCTCGCCCTCGGCGGCGGCTTCGAGCTCGCGCTCGCTGCGGACCTGATGGTGCTCGCCGAGCACGCCGAGCTCGCGCTACCGGAGGTGACCCTGGGCCTGGTGGCCGACGCGGGGGGCATCCTGCGGCTCCCCCGCCGGCTCCCCACGGTGATCGCGACGGAGATGTTGCTCACCGGTCGCCGGATGGGCGCCGACGAGGCGTACCGGTGGGGGCTGGCGAACCGCGTGGCATCCGTCGGTGACCTCGTCGACGAGGCGATGTCGCTCGCCCGGGCGATCTGCGCCGGCGCCCCGCTCGCGGTCGCTGCCGTCAAGGAGATCCTGGCGGCTACCTCGGCGGCGGGCATCGACGACGGCTACCGGTTGATGCGCGGAGGCAGCCTGCCCGGCTACCAGGCGATGCTCGCATCCGCCGATGCCCGAGAAGGTCCCCGAGCCTTCGCCGAGAAGCGGCAGCCCCGATGGGTCGGGCGATGACCCGGCTCTGACCACGGCCGGGTGGAAACTGCCCTGGTGCCACGGGAAGAAAAATGTGTCGCCACCACCTTCTAGGCTATGACGTGTCGTTTTCTCGACGTTCGTTGCTCGATGAGTTCGCGTCCTTCTCCCGGTCAGTAGGTCGAGCGGCGAACATCTAGCGGAAGCTGAGGCCGATGACTGCAACAAGTGAAGCGGGGCTCCCCGACAAGATCGACGCGGCCGTGCTGAAGGTGGCCGGTGTCGTCGTGCTCGGCGCCATCATGTCGATCCTCGACATCACCGTCGTCAACGTGGCGCTCCCCACCTTCGAGAAGGTGTTCAGCGGCCCGGGCGAGGTCGTCTCCTACGCGCACGTCGCCTGGACGGTCACCGCCTACACCCTCGCGCTGGCAACGGTCATCCCCCTGAGCGGCTGGGCCGGCGACCGGTTCGGCACCAAGCGGCTCTACATGCTCGCCCTCGTGCTCTTCACGGCTGGGTCGGCGCTGTGTGCCACCGCCAACAGCATCAACATGCTGATCGCGTTCCGGGCCCTCCAGGGGCTGGGCGGCGGCATGCTCATGCCGGTCGGCATGACGATCATGACCCGGGCGGCCGGGCCGCACCGGATGGGTCGGCTGATGGCCATTCTCGGAGTGCCCATGCTGCTCGGTCCCATCCTCGGGCCGATCCTGGGCGGCTGGCTGATCCAGGTGGCGAGCTGGCACTGGGTGTTCCTGATCAATGTCCCGATCGGCGTGATCGCCCTCGTGTACTCCTCGCTCGCGCTTCCGAAGGACTCGCCGGAGCCCTCGGAGTCGTTCGACTTCCTCGGCATGCTGCTGCTGTCCCCGGGCCTGGCCCTGTTCCTGTTCGGCGTCTCGTCCATCCCCAGCGAGGGCACCGTCTCGGCACCCAAGGTCTGGGTGTCGATGCTCATCGGCATCGTCTTGATGCTCGCCTTCGTGCAGCACTCCTTCCGGCCCGAGCACCCGCTTCTCGACCTGAGGCTGTTCAAGGACCGCAACCTCACGATCTCGATCATCACGATGTTCCTGTTCGCGGCGGCCTTCTTCGGCGGTCTGCTGCTCGTGCCGACGTACTTCCAGCAGATCCGTCACGAGTCCGCGCTGTCCGCGGGCGTGCTCGTGGCCCCTCAGGGCATCGGCGCGATGCTGACGATGCCGATTGCAGGGGCCCTCACCGACAAGATCCCCATCGGCCGCATCGTTCCGGTCGGGCTGGTGATCATCCTGATCGGGATGTTCGGGCTGACCCAGGTCACCTCCGACACGTCCTACGGGCTGCTCATCGCCGAGCTGGTCGTGATGGGGCTGGGCATGGGCGCCACCATGATGCCGCTGTTCACGGCGGCGCTGCGCACGCTGACACCCCACCAGGTCGCTCGCGGGTCGACCCTGCTCAACATAACCCAGCAGATCGCGAGCTCGGTGGGTGTTGCCGTGATGTCGGTGCTGCTGACCAACCATCTGAAGGGCGTCACCAGCCCGGCAGATGCGGGCGGCGCGTTCGCCAAGACGTACTGGGTCGCGTGGGCGCTGGTGCTCCTGACGCTCGTTCCCGCGCTCATGCTGCCCCGCAGACGACAGCAGGCAGCGCCGAGCGACGAGGAGGCCACCGTACCGGTGGTGCTGCACTGACGTCTGAGACGCTTGGCCGATGGCGCCCGCTGGCAAGTCCCCCGCCGTCGAGCTCGAGGTCGGCGACCGCACCATCCGGCTGACGAACCCCGACCGGGTCTACTTCCCGGTCGGGGGTCGGACCAAGCTCGATCTCGCGAACTACTACCTCAGCGTCGGCGACGGCATCGTCCGGGCCCTACGCGAGCGGCCGTGCATGCTGCACCGGTTCCCGACCGGGCTCAGCGGCGAGAAGGTGCACCAGAAGCGACTGCCCTCCGGCGCGCCGCCGTGGGTCGAGACGGTCCGCGTGCACTTCCCGCGCTACAACCGCAACGCCGACGAGCTCTGCGTCACCGAGCTCGCCAGTGTCATCTGGGCCGTCCAGATGTCCACCGTCGAGTTCCACCCGTGGAACTCCCGCCGCGCCGACACCGAGAAGCCCGACGAGTGGCGCATCGACCTCGACCCGATGCCGTTGTGCGACTTCACGCGGGTCCGTCGGGTCGCGTCGGTCGTACACGAGTTGCTGGACGAGCTCGGAGCGGTCGGCTGGCCCAAGACTTCGGGAGGCGCGGGCCTGCACGTCTATGTGCGGATCGACCCGCAGTGGGGTTTCGCGGACGTGCGCCGGGCCGCGTTGGCGTTCGCTCGCGAGGTCGAGCGACGGGCACCGGACGACGTCACGACGGCCTGGTGGCGTACCAACCGCGACCCGAGCATGCTCTTCGTCGACTACAACCAGAACGCCCGCGACCACACGATCGCGGCCGCCTACTCCGTGCGAGGTGTCCCGGCTGCCACTGTCTCCACCCCGCTGCGGTGGGACGAGGTGGACGATGTGCTGCCGCAGGACCTGACCATGACGACGGTTCCCGCCAGGTTCGCCGAGCTGGGTGACCTGCACGCCGGCATCGACGACGCGGTGTTCGCACTCGAGCCCCTGCTCGAGTGGGCCGACCGCGACGAGCGCGAGGGCGCGGCCGACCCCGGTGCGCCGGAGGCGTCGAGCGAGCGGTAGGCCGATCACGTGACGAGCTCTCGAAGCGCAGGCAAGGGAACCCGGAGGCGGCGAACTCCGTCGAAGTGGTCGTGAGGAAGGGTATGTGTACGGCCGTGCTCGGCCTCCTCGTGGCGGGTTGTGCGTCGACGGGGCCGGGTCAGGCTGGGGACCAGACGAGGTCGGAGCTGCCGGCCTCGGGAATTCTCGTTCGAACGCTCATATCGCCGGGTTGCCCGATCGCGCCGGCGGGTGGTCGCTGCCCGACCAGGCCGATCGCCGCGACAGTCACGGTGACGCCGGTCGGGAGCCGCACGGTCGCCGCGACCGTGGACAGCGGTGCAGATGGCAGGCTCACCGTCCACCTGAACCCAGGCAGCTACACCGTCACGTCGAGGCTGGATCGTGCGGGTGCGGCCCGTGAGCATCGATCGGCAACCGTGACCGTCACGGCTCACGGGTTCACGCACCTGGCTCTCCGGTTCCCGTCACGCATCGACGGGCGCCTACCCTCCTGAGCCTGTGGACGGGGAGGCACCCCCGACGGGGCGCCTCCTCCGTCCAGGTCGGCTAGCCCGCGTGCAGCGCCCACTGACCGCGACCATGCGTCGCCGCGATCAGGTAGCGCCCACCCGGAGCGATGTTCAGGTCCCAGACAGTGGCGTGAGGCAGGTTGCGTCCCATCCGCTGCCACGTGCCCCCGTGCATGCCGGCGACGAAGGTGCCGACGTCGCCTCCCACGACGAGCCGGTGGTGCCAGATGACGAGCTTGTGCAGCGGAGCGTTCGGCAGGTTGCCACTGATGTTCTTCCAGCTCTTGCCGCCGTTGGTCGACTCCCATACGTGACCGAACTTGCCCGCTGGGAAGATGGTGGCGAAGAAGCCGCCGAACGACGCGTAGACGTGCCTGGCGTTGCTCGGGTCGACGGTCAGGCTGGTGATGTACCTGTTGGGCAGCCCCTTCATGGACAGCTCGTGCCAGTGCCCGCCGACGTTGGTGGAGATGCCCCGGGTGAACGGGATGCCGGGGTGCGGATCGAGCTGGCCGACCCACCCGGCGTAGATCGTCGAGCGGTCGACCCCGATCGCCGAGGTGGCTTCGGTGGGACCGGGAGAGCCGACGTCGTGCGCGATCTTCCAGTCACACCCGGAGGCGGAGCACCGCGTGTTCCATCCCTTGTACGACTGCCAGACGTACTGACCACCCACCACGACGTGCCGCGCCTGATGCGGGTCCCGCTCCATGGGCGCGATGAACAGCGGGTTCTGGTCGCAGGTGGCGGGAGGCGAGACGAACGCCCCACACGACGGCGAGATCTCGACGTCGTGTCGGCCGAAGTCCGTCGACGCGGTGACGTCGAGGTACACGTACTCGTTCATCACGTCCGCGGCGTTACGGGGGTTCACCACGATGTCGCCGCCGTCGCCGGTGAACTCCTGGACGAGACTGCCGTTCGGGCGCAACAGTGACGAACCGTTGTCCTGCAGGCCGCCGTACACAGCGGAACCGCCAGAGCTGACCCGGCCGGAGTCGGCTGAGTAGTACTGCGCGGTGTGGATCGTGGCGTTCAGGTTCTTCCATCCCGCAGCCCGGTGGTCGCTCATGGAGCGCCGCCAGACCCCTCCGTCGCTACCGGCGTACATCTGGCCGTGCGAGAAGGTGATGGCGTGCTGGTCCGGATGCACCGTTGACGGGCACGTATACGGCTTGGTGCCGGCGCACGGCGGGTTGTAAGGCGCGATCGCCAACCAGTTGCGGCCGCCGTTGGTGGTCTCGAAGATCTCCTCCAGCCCCAGGTAGACGTGGTTGGGGTGGGCCGGGTCGACCTTGACGTACTGGTTGTACCAGGACTGGACGCCCGGGTGGTACTGCTTGGGGTCGGGTGATAGGGCGGACCCGGACTTCGCGAGCTTCGCGACATCGGCGATGAGGTTCCAGGGGCCGGCCGGCGAGCCCGTGCGGGAGACGAACACGCCCTCCCCCACGAGGTCCTCCGTCTTCGAGTCCTCGACCACCGCGTAGAGGGGTCCGCGGGATCTGGTGCCGGAGAGGGTCACTCGACCGATCTCTTTGGCGTTGATGTCCCCGCGCGGCGAGATCTTGTGGAATGTCCCTGCCGCACCCCAGTGGTGAGAGACGTAGAAGCCGTTGTACAGCGTCGTGGGCTCGACCCCGCTGCCAGCGTCCCCATCCACTGCCATGACGATCTTCCCGGCGTGACCAGGCACCGCGACGACGTCCGAGATCGGGGATGTCCGGTACAGACTGTGGGTCGGGTTGGGGTCCGGGTGCAGCACCCGATGCCAACGACGCGACGTGCTGGTCCGCGAGTGCCGGTAGAGCCCGTGGTCGGTGGCGGCGAAGGCCCACCGCCCGATGAAGTGGATGTGGAAGACCCCGCGGCTCATCAGCTCCGAGCCGCCGACCCGTACCCAGTGATGGGCCCCCTTGGCCAACCGGTAGACGCCGAATCCGGGGAGGTTCTCGAAGGCTTGGTTCGCCTCCCCGAGCCCCACCCAGACGGATCCGTCGGCGGGATTCGTCTCGATGGCACCTGTCGCCAGGCGCGGGAGCCCCTTGGAGAACGAGGCCCAATGCGCACCTCGGTCCGTCGACTTCCAGACCCCTCCGTCTGCCGAGCTGGCGAAGACCGCGGCCCCTGAGGTGGCGAGCCCGGTGATCCGGCCGGTCACGACGCCGTAGCCGTTGCCGTAGTTGGAGTACAGCTCAGGCCCGTAACCGGGAACAGGGTCGTTGAGGAAGGGACGGTCGGTGAGCGCGCGCCACCGGTGACCTGAGGCCGGCAACCCCGCGGCGCTGTGCTGCGCTGCGGCCAGCTGCCTGGCATCGACCCGATAGCTGGGCGCGGACTCGATGGCGGCCTCGTACTCCGCGCGTGCGGCGACGTCACCAGCATCGTCGTCGTCGCCCTCCGCAGCCTTCGCGTGCGCAGTGGCGTTGAGGTGCCTCATCACCACCGAGAGGTGCTGCGACTTGTGTGACGA
>JAWWPH010000352.1:0-5845 GCA_033850875.1 Nocardioidaceae bacterium
CGACCTGCTGGAGGATGCCCGCGTTCATCACCGCGACGCGGTCACCCATCGTCATCGCCTCGACCTGGTCGTGGGTGACGTAGACGGTCGTGATGCCCAGGCGGGCCTGCAGCGACACGATCTGCGTACGCGTCGAAACGCGGAGCTTCGCGTCGAGGTTGGACAGCGGCTCGTCCATGCAGAAGACCTGCGGCTGGCGGACGATGGCGCGGCCCATGGCCACCCGCTGCCGCTGGCCGCCCGACAGCGCCTTGGGCCGGCGCCCGAGCAGCTCCATGATGTCGAGCAGCTTCGCGGCCTCCGACACGCGCTCGTCACGCTTCGCGCGGGGGGTCTTCGACATCTTCAGCGCGAAGCCCATGTTCTCGGCGACGGTCATGTGGGGGTACAGCGCGTAGTTCTGGAACACCATCGCGATGTCGCGGTCCTTCGCACGAAGCAGGGTGACGTCGCGGTCGCCCACGTAGATGTGGCCCTCGTCGGCCTCCTCGAGGCCGGCGAGCATGCGCAGGCTCGTGGACTTGCCGCAACCGGACGGTCCGACGAGGACCATGAACTCGCCGTCTTCGATCTCGAGGTCGAGGCGGTCGACCGCAGGGACGTCCGCGCCGGGATAGACCAGCGTCACCTTCTCGAAGCGAACCGAAGCCATCCGGGAGAGCCACCTAACGCGCAGCGGCGTACCCGTGCGGTACGCCGATCTTGTGCACATTCTCGCTGATCAGAGAGGGAAGGACAACCTCAGAAGGCGCTGATGCCGATCGGCGTACCGAGGCCCGTCGGCCCGTCCCAGCCCGGTGCGGAGTGGCACCAGACTCGCGTGGTGCAGGTGCCGTTGTTTCCCGAGTCGAGGTCGTTCAGCCCGACGGCCGAGTGCGCCCAGGTGTGCGACGCGGGATAGCCCGTCGTGTTCCGCGACAGCGCGTACACGCTGGCGATGATGGGGGACGAGGCACTGGTCCCGCCGAAGGTCATCCAGCCGACCCAGCCGTCGGACGGTGTCGAGTCGTACACCGCGACTCCTGTTCGCGGGTCCGCCACTGCCGACACGTCGGTGTTGGCCTTGCCGGGACACCGCGTCCCGGCAAGCTGCCAGCTGGGCTTGGGGTTGAGCGTGGAGCAGCCGGAGCCCCCACCGCTCCAGGCGGACTCGCTCCAGCCGCGCGGGTTGCTCGCGCGTTTCAGCGTCGTCCCACCGACCGCGATGACGTGAGGGTACGACGCGGGCGAGGCGACGCCGTACCCGTTGTCGCCCGTGGAGGCGGTGATGGCGATGCCGGGCTGGTTGTACGCGCTGCTCTCGCTGCTGTCACCGCCGCCGTAGCTGTTGCTGATGGCAACGACACCGCGCACGGAGCCCGCGTACTGGACTGCCGCAGCCAGGTCGACGAAGGAGTTCGACTTCGCCTCGACCAGCAGGATGTGGCAGGTCGGGCAGGTGGCGGACACCATGTCGATGTCGAGCGAGGTCTCCTCCGCCCAGCCGGCGTCCGTGCGTGGATAGTTCTTGCCACCCGACGAGTTGACCTTGGAGAAGCACCCGTTTGCCGTGGTGCAGGCCTTGAGGCCGTAGTGGCTCCGGTAGACCTTGAGATCGGCTTCCGCAGTGGGGGCGTCGTACGCGTCGACGACGGCCACGGTCGCCGAGCTCGACACGGTAAGCCGGTACGCGGCGCGGATGTCGGCGGGTCCGAACGCGGTGGACGTCTGCGCCTTCGTCAGGGGAGCTCCGTTGGGCTTGCGCACGTCGAGGCGGATCGCGAGGCAGCCTGCACGGCCCGGCGAGGCGGAGTCGCACACGTCGGTGTCGCGCGTGACCACACCGCGAAACGACCGGGTCGTGAACGTGTTCGTCGTCGCCAGCGAGACGCCGGCGTTGACGACCGCCAGGGTCACCGGCAGGGACAGCGCCAGCACGAGGCCGAGCACGAAGATGCGACGAGGCAATTCGAACCCTCCCCAGGGATCCGCTCTTGCGAGCTGTCGGTCCTGAAGAAGAGCAGCACTCAGGACCTTTCACTGTAGGTGGACGAGCGCTCCTTTAGGTGCAAAGCGGAAGTTACGGGCCGAACCGCCGATGCCCGACCGCCTCCTGTCCTGAGCCGGAGCCGGCGCTCAGAACCCGCTGACGCCGTTGGGGGTACCGAGCCCGGTGGGTCCGTCCCATCCGCTCGCCGAGTGGCACCACACGGTCACCGCGCAGGTTCCGTTGTCGCCCGCCTTCACGTCGTTCAGCCCCGAGGCGTGGCCCCAGGTGTACGACGCGGGATAGCCGGCGGTACGGCCGGACAGGGCGTAGATGCTCGCGACGATCGGAGACGACGCGCTGGTACCGCCGAAGGTCATCCAGCCGGCCCAGCCCTGGTAGCCGGTCGAGTCGTACACCGCGACGCCTGTCTTCGGGTCCGCCACGGCTGAGACGTCCGTGTTGGCCTTGCCGGGGCACTGGGTGGCGGCGAGCTGCCACGTGGGCTTGGGGTTCTGGGTCGAGCATCCCGAGCCGGCACCGGACCAGGCCGACTCCGTCCATCCGCGACCACTGCTGGAGCGGGTCAGCGACGTGCCACCGACGGCGATCACGTGCGGGTAGGAGGCCGGGGACTTGACGCCGTATCCGCCGTCCCCCGTAGATGCGGTGATGGCGATCCCGGGGTGGTTGTAGGCCGAGGTCTCCGCGCTGTCCCGACCGCCGTAGCTGTTGCTGATCGCGGTGACGCCCCCCACCGTGCTTGCGTACTGAACGGCGCTGGCCAGGTCCGTCATGTAGTCGGTCTTCGCCTCGACGAGCAGGATGTGGCAGGAAGGACAGGTGGCGGAGACCATGTCGACGTCCAGGGAGATCTCCTGTGCCCAGGCGCCGTCCTTGCGCGGATAGTTGTTCCCGCCAGCGCCGTCGATCTTCTTGAAGCAGCCGTTGGCCGTCGTGCAGGGTGAGAGGTTGTAGTGGCTGCGGTAGGTGGCCAGGTCAGCCTCGGCGGTCGGGTCGTCGAAGGCGTCGACGATCGCGACCGTTGCAGAGCTGGACGCCGACAGCCCGTAGGCGGAGCGGATGTCGGAGGGGCCGAACCCCGACGCCGACGCCGACTTCTCGACGTGCTGTCCGTCGCTCGTCAGGGTCTCGTGCCGCACTGCGAGACATGCCGCCCGGCCGGGTCGCTCGACGTCGCAGACGTCTGCGTCGACGGACCCGACGCCGCGCCACGTCAGGGTCGCCGGCGCCTGGTCGGTCGACGCGAGTGAGGTCCCGGCATTGACGGTGGCCGCGAGGAGGGGCAGCAGGAGGGCGAGCGCGACACTGAGAAAGGATGCACGACGAAGCATGTGGACAACTCCTCGGAACCGCGGCGAGCATGCGGCCCAGGCAGGGGGTGACAGTCCGAGCTGTCGTGAAATATCTACTATACGTTACATATCGACCACTGTCTGCCACGGACACTGATGGCGGTCCGCTGGCCACGCGGCCACTCGTCCTCGCGGGCCGACTGCGCAAGAATGTCGCGTGCCGAGCACCGAACCGACTCCCGGGCGCCGGACCACCCGCGAGCGGCGGGGCTGACCCCCATGGTTTCCACGCCCTCCTCGGCGACCGTGCGCCGCACCACGGTGACGGTGCACGCGGCGACGCTGGGTCCCGCGAGCCCGTTGCCGCGATTCACCCGGCTCCGGGAGCTGCCCTACCCCGACGTCGGACCAGGTGCCCCACCGGACATGCTCGAGCGGATCGCCTACGGCAGGCTGGAAAGCCCTCTCCCGTACCCCCTCCAGGAGGATTACGACCGGTCGTTGCGCGAGGTCCGGCTCCCGGCGTACGTGCTGGAGAACGCGGTGCTGCGCGCCACCGTGCTACCGACGCTCGGCGGCAGGGTCTGGTCCCTGTACGACGAGGCGCGCGGGCGTGAGCTGCTGTTCTGCAACAGGTCGCTGTACTTCGCGAACTTCGGGCTCACCGACGCCTGGTTCGCCGGGGGCATCGAGTGGAACCTCGGCTCTACCGGCCACACGACGCTGTCGTGCCGGCCACTCCACGCCGCCGTGGTCGCGGGGCCGGGCGGCGACGGGCTCCGGCTGTGGGAGTGGGAGCGGACCCGCGACCTGGTCCTGCAGGTCGACCTCTCCCTGCTCCCCGGGTCGGACCGGTTGTACGCCTCGACCCGGGTGATCAACCCCGACCCGGAGGAGAAGCCGCTCTACTACTGGACCAACATCGCGGTGCCGGAGTCGCCGGCGACCCGCGTGCTGACGACGGCGGAGGGCGCCTGGCGCACCGAGTACACCGGCGCCCTGGTCCGGGTGCCGGTCCCGCACCCCGATGGCGCGGAGACCGACGTCAGCTACCCGATGGCCTCGAAGTCTCCCGCCGACTACTTCTTCGACCTGCGGGGCCGGCGCGGTCGGCACATCGTGGCCGTCGAGCCCGACGGCCGTGGCTTCGCCCAGACGTCCACGCGCGGGCTCCGCGGCCGCAAGCTGTTCGTGTGGGGGAGTGGTCCTGCCGGCACGCGGTGGCAGGAATTTCTCTGCGGCCCGGCAGCGAGGTACGCCGAGATCCAGGCGGGATGGTGCCCGACGCAGCTCGAGCATGACCGGCTGGCCGGTGGTGCGAGCGTGTCGTGGACCGAGGCTTTCGGTGGCGTCGACCTGGATCCGGGAAGCGTGGCGGGCGGATATGCCGAGGCGTGCGCGGCCGCGCGGTCAGCAGTGCACGGTGCGACGGACCCCGACCACCTCGAGGCCGTCCACGAACGCTGGCTTGCCGAAGTGGCGGACGCCGCAGTGACCGAACAGCTGAGCACCGGCTCCGGTTGGGGTCAGGTCGAGCTCAGCCTCCGGGCGTCGCCTGGGGCCGTGCCGGCTCCGGCCCTGCCGTTCCCGCCGGTCGACGACGACAGCATCGCGGCACGGCACCTGCTCGAGGGCGACACCGCGGGACTCGCGATGTCCGCCGACCGGCTGCCGGTGCCTCCCGTCTCCGACCGCTGGCGTGTCGTCCTCGACGAGGCGCCGGACTCCGAGTGGGTGCACCTGGCCCGCGCGGTGAACGCCCATGTACGGGGCGAGCGAGCCGGGGCCGCCGAGCAGTACAGCGCCAGCCTTGCCGTGCGCGAGAACCCGTGGGCGCTGCGGGGACTGGCGCTGCTGGCCGATGACGACCGGGCGTGCGAGCTGTACGCGCGGGCCCGGCAGCTTCGACCGGACTGCCGCGGACTGGCCGTGGAGCAGCTAGAGCGACTGCTTGCGGCCGGACGGCCGGGTGACGCCGTGGACGTCGTCGCGGACCTGGCCCCAGCGATGCGCGAACACGGCCGGACCCGGCTGCTGGAGGCCCGGGCCCGGCTGGCCCAGGGGGAGCGTGAGCGCGCCGCCGCGATCATGGACTCGCTGGTCGTCGAGGACCTCGCCGAGGGCGACGCGGTGCTCGGTGACGTCTGGAACGCACTTCATCCCGGCGCCGAGCTCCCCGCGCATCTCGACTTCCGGATGGCCGACCCAGGAGCCGCTCCCGGGGGAGGTGGCTGACCGACGGCGACTGAGGTCGATCCCCTCGCCGAGCCGTCAATTCGCGGCCGACACGCCGGATGAAACGGGCCGTGAGTGACGTCTCGCGGAGATGGCGAGGTGGGTCAGCGGAACGTGCCCTGGGACACCGACCCTTCCAGCCTCCGCTGGAAGATCACGTACACGATGAGTACCGGCACGACCGTGATGACGACCGCCGCAAAGAGCGCCCCGAAGTCGACCGCGTAGCCGGCCTGCGAGGCGAAGTTCGCCATGCCCTGGGTCAGCACATATCTGTTCGGGTTGGTGTTCAGCGCCACCGGGAGCAGGAACTGGTTCCACAGGCCGA
>JAWWPH010000314.1:0-3365 GCA_033850875.1 Nocardioidaceae bacterium
CCGCCAGACTGGCCCTGCTGCTGGGCTCCGAGGGACCGGGGCTGTCGCGTCGGTGGCTGGCGAGTGCCGACGTCCGGGTACGGATCGAGATCTCGCCCGAGGTGGACTCGCTGAACGTCGCGACGGCGGCCGCCGTGGCGTTCTTCGCCCTCCGGGCCTAGCCGACGTGGCCCCGCCGAGGAGTCAGCTCATCCCCCCGAGGGTCGGTCGATTCCCGCCGACGGGTCGCAAGCGCCGCTCGACCGGGCATTTGTGCCCGCTCGACCGGACATTTGTGCCCGCTCGACCGGACATTCGTGCCCGCTCGACCGGACATTTGCGCCCGCTCGACCGGACCTGCTTACGCGACACCCCGGGCGCGGGGGCTCACCGGCCAGTCGGGCGGGAACTCGCCCGCGACCTCTGCGGCATCCTTGAAGAGCTTCTTGCGCGCCCGGGTCGGGAGGCGGTCACCGAAGACGGTTCCCTCGAGGTGGTCGCTCTCGTGCTGCAGGCAGCGGGCCAGCAGTCCCGTCCCCTCGTGGCTGACCGGTTCGCCGCGGACGTCCTGCCCGTCGACGCGGGCCCGGTCCGGTCGCGCGCACCAGCTGAACGCGCCGGGAAGCGACAGGCAGCCCTCCTCGGCGTCCTCGAGCTTCCGGTCGCGGCCCTCCGGCAGGACGAGGCGCGGGTTGCACACGACGCCGGAGTGCGGCACGCCGTCGTCGTCGAGGCAGTCGAAGACGAAGACCTTCAGGGGGACCCCCACCTGGTTGGCGGCGAGCCCGACCCCGTCCGCTGCGCGCATGGTGGCGACCATGTCGGCGACCAGCGCGGCGAGTCCGGCGTCGAAGTCGGTGACCGCCTCGCAGGGCGCGTGCATCACAGGGTCGCCCCAGCGGGTCATCGTGCGGACGGCACCGCCGTCCGGTAGCGAGCTCACGGGGGCGACGCTATCCCAGCCGGACGGGGCCGGCGTCAGGAGAACTGCCAGGACCGCTTCGACAGGCCGTACCAGAACCCGTCGATCACCGACCGGCCGGAGCCCGGCTCCACGTCGCTGGCCCCGAGCGTCACGAACAGCGGGGCGAGGTGCTCCGTCCGCGGGTGGGCGAGCGTTGCGGCCGGCGCCGTGTTCGCGAAGTCGATGAGGTCGTCGACGTCACCGGACGCGATCGCGCGCTCAGCCCAGTCGTCGAACTCCGCGGACCACTCCGGCGCCGGTGAGTCGGCGGGCCGGTGCATGTCGATCAGGCCGAGGTTGTGGGTCGTGAAGCCGCTTCCGAGGATGAGCACCCCCTCGTCACGCAGCGGCCGGAGCCGGCGCCCGAGGTCGAAGAGGGCCGCGGGGTCCAGTGTCGGCATGGAGATCTGGAGGGTGGGGACGTCGGCCGCGGGGAACATCTCGACAAGCGGCACGTACGCGCCGTGGTCGAGACCCCGCGCGGGCGCGTCGAGCACCGAGTGCTGCGGCGAGGACAGGAGCTTGCGCACGCTGTCGGCCAGCGCGGGCGCGCCGGGGGCGGGGTACGTCACGTCGTAGTACCGCTCCGGGAAGCCCCAGAAGTCGTAGACCAGTGGCACCGTCGTCGTGGCGCCCAGGGTCAGCGGAGCCTCCTCCCAGTGGGCGGAGACCACGAGGATCGACGTCGGGCGGGGGAGATCCGTCGCCCAGCGGCTGAGCTGGTCCGTCCACAGGGTGTCGTCGGCGAGCGGCGGAGCACCGTGGCTGAGGTAGATCGCCGGCATCGTCGGCGCGCTCCGGGTGTCGAGCGGCGAGGTGGCCATAATGCCCTCCTGAAAGTAGTTTCACTTTCAAGTATACCGCAGGATGTCCTCTCAGAGCAGGCTGCGGTACAGGTCTGCGGTCTGGGCCGCGATGGCGGCCCAGTCGAAGGAGCTGATGGCGCGCCGGCGCCCCGCCTGCCCCATCCGGGTGGCCAGCGCGGGGTCGGCGGCGAGGTCGTTGACGCGGGCGGCGAGGTCGCGTTCGAAGCCTGCGGGGTCGGCGGGGTCGTACGTCACCAGCAGACCGGTCTCGCCGTCGACGACCACCTCGGGGATACCGCCGACCGCGCTGGCCACGACGGCCGTCTCGCACGCCATCGCCTCCAGGTTGACGATGCCCAGCGGCTCGTACACCGACGGGCACAGAAAGGCCAGCGCGTGCGACAGCACCTGCCGTACGCTCTCGCGCGGCAGCATCTCGCTCACGACGACCACGCCGTCGCGGCTGGCCTGCAGTGCCTCGATGGCGGCGTCCGTCTCGGTCTTCAGCTCCGGGGTGTCGGCGGCGCCGGCGAGCAGCAGGATCTGTACCTCCGGGGCGAAGGCGAGACCGGCTCGAAGCAGGTGGGGCACGCCCTTCTGCCGGGTGATGCGGCCGACGAAGGTGACGTAGGGCCGCGACAGGTCCATGCCCAGCGACTCGACCACCGACGTGTCGGGGTCGTGGGAGTAGAAGTCGGCGTCGATCCCGTTGTAGATGACATGGAGGCGGTCCTCCGGTATCTCCGGGTACGCCGCTGCGATGTCGCGCTTCATGCCCTGGCTGACGGCCACGACCGCGGCCGCCGCGGCGTACGCGGTCCGCTCCGCCCAGGACGAGAGCCGGTAGCCGCCGCCGAGCTGCTCGGCCTTCCAGGGGCGGAGCGGCTCGAGCGAATGGGCGCTCACGACGTGCGGGATGCCGTACAGGAGCGCGCTGACGTGGCCGGCCATGTTGGCGTACCAGGTGTGGGAGTGCACGAGGTCGCTCGCGCCGCAGGCGGCCGCCATCGCAAGGTCGGTCGACAGGATCTGCAGCGCCGGGTTCGCCCCGGGGAAGCGTGGGTCCTGCTCGGCGAACGCGGTGGCACCGGGTCGTTCGGCACCCATGCAGTACACGTCCAGGTCGACGATGCGCCGAAGGTGCCGCGCCAGGAAGTCGACATGGACCCCGGCTCCGCCGTAGACATCGGGAGGGTATTCACGGGTAAGGAGACCGACGCGCATGGGCAGACACTAGTCGTCTCAGCACGAGGACGCGGGCCGTCGTTCTGGGCGGCAGGGCGGCCGCCACAGTAGGGTCGCTGCATGGCCAAGCCAAAGGTTCTGGGAATCGTCCTGGCAGGTGGCGAGGGCAAGCGCCTGATGCCGCTGACACTGGACCGGGCGAAGCCGGCCGTGCCGTTCGGAGGCAACTACCGGCTCATCGACTTCGCACTGTCCAACCTGGTGAACGCGGGCTACCTGCGGTTGTGCGTGCTCACGCAGTACAAGTCGCACTCGCTCGACCGGCACATCTCGGTGACCTGGCGGATGTCCACGTTGCTGGGGAACTACGTGACCCCGGTGCCCGCCCAGCAGCGTCTCGGCAAGCAGTGGTTCCTGGGCAGCGCCGACGC
>JAWWPH010000384.1:0-4826 GCA_033850875.1 Nocardioidaceae bacterium
CGACGACCTTCGTCGACATGATCACGACGTTCGTCGAGTTGATCTGGTCCCCTGGGATCAGCATGTCGGGATGCCCGTCCTGGGAGCGCAGGTACTGGTGACCGTCCCAGGTCCAGCCGGCGGTGGCGGAAGGGAAGGGGATCACCGCCTGCCGGGTCTTGACTCCGTGCGGAGCCTGACGTGCATACCCGAAGACGCGGGGGGCTGCCGCCTCGTGCGGAGCCATCCGCTGGAACGCGGCGGTCAGGGCCGAACTCGAGGAGAACAGGTTGTCGGGCGAGATGTGGTCGCTGCGGCGGTAGAAGGGGGCGGCGTCGACGTCCGCGTACAGCAAGACGGCGTGCGAGTGGTTGCGCACCGGCTTCATCTCGTGCTTGCTGGCGCCCGAGAAGGCGAAGTACCCGCCGTGGAAGAGCCGCAACAGGTACGCATCGACGGGGCGCGCCGACCGGATCGGCCCGATCAGCGGGGCCGGCTGCGACTGGTACACAGCCATCAGCCGGGTGAGGCCGCCTTCGACGAGGATGTCGAAGACGATGTCAGCCGAATTGACGCCGGCCTGCGGCCAGGCGCCGGACACGTTGTCGATCTTGACCGCGAGCGACGGCTTCGAAGCGGCCGCACGCGAAGGCGCGGGCTGTCCGGTGAGCGGGTACACGGGCGGTCCGCTGAGGACCGTCTGGCCCCCCGTCCGGGAAGAGTCGGTCTCGGACACCGCCTTGACCTGGGCCTGATGGCTGTCGCTGGCATGGCTGTCGCCGCCCGATCCGCATGCCGAAACCAGGACACAACACCCCACCGTCGCGGTGGCCAACAACCGACGCATCACCGGACCACCATGTCATCCACATCGCCGTCAGGGTCGCAAACCACGCGGCGTGTGTACTAAGAAAGCCTGAGAACTCGACGTTGCCGCTCCGGTCTGCTCGGCCGGGGCGCGGGCGCGCCTACGCGTGCTCAGTAGTCGTGGTCGGCGAGCCGGAGGCCCCCTCGCTCGGCTCCGTCGGCCACGGAGAGGAGGGCGGGAACCATCTCGGTCGTGACCAGGCCGTGCTCGCGGGTGAGCTCGTCGACGATCTCGAACGACCGGGCGATCCCGTCGGGGGTGTCGACGATCGTGGTGACGACGGGTACCCGCCGGCCGAGCTGGAAGAACCTGTCGCCGTGCGGGGCATGGTCGCCGTGGAAGCCCCAGACCCCGCGAACGGCGGTGGCGCCGCGAGCGCTGGCGGACTCCCGCAGGCGGCGGATCAACGCGCGATGGATGGGCTCGCCCTTGTACAGGGTGGACTCCGACGTGTGCACGGTCGTCTTCTGCCAGAGGCCGAGGCCGTGCTCGTCGCGGCCGGGGAGGGCGTGCGGGCGCTCGAGCAGCTGGCCGTCGCGCTTGCAGACCCGGACGCGCTCGACGGTGAGCAGCGGCCGCACGAGCAGAGCGCCGAGCTCCGGAAGGACGGCGGCGATGCGCTCCGCGGATCCGACGGTGACCACCATCGTCGGCACATCGCCGTTCGCGCCGAAGAACCCGGCCCGCCGGCGATCTCGCCGGATCGTTCCGTCCACACCGAGTAGCACGGAGGCTCCCGCGATTCCGCGGCGGTGCAGCAGCTCGCAGACGGCGACGTACGCAGGGACCCGGTACACGCGCTCCTGCCTGCCGAGGTAGATGGTGAGCTTGGTCGACTCGCTGGTGCCGGGGAGGTCGACGTTGCCGAGGTCGTCGCTGAGCAGACGGGCCCGCTCGAGGGTCAGGAGCCCGCGCCGTTTCACCTGGAGCAGTCGGGAGAGGAGGGCGTCGATCCGTTCGCGGCGGTCGACGGCGACGGCTATCACCGACGGGTCCTCCGACATGGACAGGAACTGGTCGGAGCGTAGGTGGTGCCGCAACCCGAAGCCGCCGATCCCGCGGAGCAGGATGCTGGTGGCCAGCTCGTACTCGCCGAAGAGGTCGAGGAGCTCGTCGGCGTAGAACCGCCCGCCGACCCGTTGGCGCTCACCGAAGTAGACGGTGAGCTTGAGGCAGTCCTGGTTCACAGCTGGACTCCGATCGTGCGGCCGAGCGCAGCCGCGGCCACTCCCAGGATGACACTGATCAGGAGGTTGCCGACCGCGAGTCCTGTCTGCCGCTCCTCACCCAGCCGCTGTGTCTCCAGCATCCAGGTCGAGAAGGTGGTGTAGGAGCCGATCGCCGCGACGCCCGCCAGCAGCAGGACGTCGGGTACGGCCGTCAGACCGTTGACCAGGCCGAGCAGGAGCGAGCCGGTCACGTTGACGGTGAGCGTGCCGAGAGGGAAGCCGGTCGCGGCGCGCTGGGCCGCCGACCGGTCGACCAGGAACCGCAGCACCGAGCCGAGGCCACCGATCACGACCACACCTGCCCAGAGCAGGACGCTCATCCGCGGAGCCGGACCCTGCGAACCAGAGCGGTTGCCGTGTGGACGGCCAGCAACCCGGCGACGATGCTCGCGACGGTGTAGGCCGCGGCAAGGACGTAGGCGCCGCTGTCGAGCATCCGCACGATCTCCAGCTGCATCGTGGAGAACGTGGTGAGCCCGCCGCAGAGTCCTGTCCCGAGCAGCGGCCGGCGGTAGCTCGACAGCGGCAGCCGCTCCTGCAGCCGGGTGGCGACGTAGCCGAGCAGGAACGCGCCGACGACGTTCACGACGAACGTGACGGTCGGCCAGTGCGTGCTGCTGGATGGCATCCTGGTCGCGAGCGCGGCCCGTACGGTGGTACCGATCGCACCGCCGGCGAAGATCGCGGCGAGCTCTCGCGCGTCGACCGCTGCCATCGCTGCTCCTACGTACTCGAAAGCAGCACGCGTCGGCCGCCCTCGTCAGGTTGCTAGAGTCGAGCCGGGCACGCAACCCGGCTCTGGCCTCGGCCAGAGGGTATCCAGGGCCCGAGTTCTCGAGAACCCGCAACCCGAACGGACCTATAGGGGGTCGTCATGTTGAAGAAGCTCATCTCGGTCGTGGTGGTCGGTGCTGTCGCGAAGGTCGTGCTCGACAAGCTCACCGGATCGAAGAACGAGGCAGACCTCTGGGCCGAGGCCACCGACCCGGTACGGCCCGCGAAGTAGCAGTGGGTCGCCTCGACCGGATCTCGGGGACGTAGCTCAACTGGCAGAGCACTGCCTTTGCAAGGCAGGGGTTGAGGGTTCGAGTCCCTTCGTCTCCACCAGGCGCTGACTGCGTCGTGGGCGGCCGGCCCAGGCTCGCGGGTGGGGTGGCAGTGGTCGCCTCGGGCGAGCCTCAGGCTAAAATTCTCGCAGTCTGGTCAGTACCCGCCCGAAGTCGTCCATGCAATGCGGGAAGACGCTGATCGTACGACGCGCCCTTCTGCTCTCGGACGCCGATGACGTGCTCGGTGATCTGCTCGTGCGTGCCGAAGAGCACGTGGGGTGAGCCCAGTAACTGGTCGACGGTCAACTCACCGTCGACCACGAAGCCGTCGAGCCGCGCTTCGATGTCATGCAGGTAGGAGGTTGCCGCAGCCCTTCGGTCCCCGCTGATGACCACGTCGAAGATCAAGATGTTGATCTCCGGGTCTCGTGATCGCGTTCCCGCAGCCGCCCGCACGAGGGCCGACTTCTGCTTCAGTGAGTCCAGCGAAAGGTGAGTCGCACGCAGACCGCCTTCGGTTGCCGCCGCCGGAACGAGGCTCACGATGTCGGCGTGCGTGCCGGCGAGGCTCAGCAGTCGTGGCCCACCGCCTCCCAACACCAGCGGCGGTCCTTCCGGCGTCGCCGGTCGCGGGTAGGGCGTGTAGTCGCGCACCCGGTAGTGGGTGCCGTCGAAGCTGAACTGCTCTCCCGCGAAGGCGAGCTTGGTGATCTGGACAGTCTCGGCGAGTCGCTCGAACCGAACCGCGCCCGCGTCGAAGGGGATGCCAGCCATCTCGTACTCGGCCGGCACCCAGCCGGCACCGAGACCCAGCTCGAAGCGGCCCTCTGTCACGACATCGACCGTCGCCGCCTCTTTGGCCATGAGCACCGGGTGCCGGAAGTCGTTACACAGTACGTAGGCTCCGACGCGTAACCCGACGTTCTCAGCCACCATCGTCAGTGCGGCGAGCGGCGACAGCTGTTCGTAGAGGTGATCTGCCTTGACGACGACTTCATAACCGAGCGACTCTGCCTTGCGGGCCTCGGCAAGCACCCCGGCACGAGTCATCTCGAATGAAGCGGTCGCGAAGCGAAAGCCTCGAAGATCAGGCATAGAGCCAATGTCCCACCGCTCGTCGCAACCGGCCACCCCAAGCGACTCGCGCCCTCTGGGCACGGTGAGGGCTGGGCGCGGGTACCACTGGTGGGCAGCGGATAGCGACCAGGTCCGTGTCCCCCGGTCGAGCGACAGCGTGGCAATTCCGTGCCGGACAGGCGTTCTGGACGCCGACAAGCGAGCGCAATCCGGCCGTCAAGACTTGGATGTGCGGGTCCGGCCGGCGGCTCGCGCGGCGCCCTCGGCAAGGTTCGGCAGGGGTATAGGCACCTGCCAGGCCCGCACGCAGCTCTCGAGCCGGCATATCGGTCTGCTGCCGCCGCGTCTGCGAGCTGGACGCCGAGACACTTCGTCAGTTGCGAGAGAAGGTGGACGCCTGGCGCGAAGGCGCGTGGAACGAGGATTCTCGATGGCCTCGGCCATTTCGGTGCGGACGAGGACCCCCAGGCCGTTATTGGTGCTCGCCACCGAAGGCGACGGCCGGCTCGTCGGCCTGCTGCGCTTCGTCCCCTGGGGCAGCGAGGGTCTGTCGCTGGACCTGATGCGGCGGGATCGCGATGCCGGGAACGGCGTCATCCAGGCGATGGTGGCCACGCTGATGGG
>JAWWPH010000392.1:0-3000 GCA_033850875.1 Nocardioidaceae bacterium
TCTGGATCGGGTCGAGCGTCTCCGTGATCTCGCCGACACGCCCGAGCCGGATCAGACCGGCCCGTGCGAGCAGCACGGCGTCGACCGTTCCCGCAGCGACCTTGCGCAAGCGGGTGTCGACGTTCCCGCGGATGTCGACGACGCGCACGCCGAGTCCGAGCGCACGCAGCTGAGCCGCGCGTCGGGGCGAGCCGGTGGCCACCGTCGAGCCCGCCGGGAGCTCACCCAACGTCAGACCGTCGCGCGCCACCAGGGCGTCACGCGGGTCCTCGCGCCGGGGGACCGCAGCCACGACGACCCTGTCGTCCGCGGCTGTAGGCAGGTCCTTCAGCGAATGCACGGCCACGTCGACGTCGCCCGCCGCCAGCGCATCCCGCACCGCGCCCACGAAGACACCCGAGCCACCGATCTGGGTCAGCGGCGCAACCGTCCGGTCGCCTTCGCTGACGACCCTGACGAGCTCCACCGTGACGCCGAGGGCCGAACGCAGCCGCTCCGCGACCGCCTCGCTCTGCGCGCGGGCGAGGATGCTCGCCCGGGTACCGACCCGGAGCAAGGTCATCTCGGCTCTCCGGCTCTCGACACGGCCTCGACGGCTGCCGGATTCAGCGCGAAGAGCTCCGCGAGCGCGTCGGCGTACGACGAGTCCGGCGAGCGGCCCGCGAACTGCTTGATCCGCACGGTCGGCTCGTGCAGCAGCTTGTCGGCGACGCGCGTGACGGTCGCGGTGATCTCGTCGCGTTCGGCGGCCGACAGCGGGCCGAGCCGGGTCCAGAGCCGCTCGAGCTCGGCCGCCACGACAGCGGTGGCCATGGACCTCAGGGCAACGACTGTGGGGGCCACCCGGGCCGCGTCGCGGGCTGCAGCGAACGCGCTCACCTCTTCGGCGACGATGGCCTTGACCGCCACCACGTCCCGCAGGGCGGAGCCGTTGTGCACCGACTCCGCGAGGGCCTCCAGCGAGATGATGCGGGCGTCCTCGGTCGCCGCCGCAGCGGGCTCGACGTCGCGTGGCAGGGCCAGGTCGACGATAACGAGAGGCCTGCTCGAGTCGCGGTCGGTCGTCGCCGTGGCGACCATCCCGGCCGTGATCACCGGACCGGTCGCGCCGGTGCACGAGATGACGAGATCGGCCCGAGCGATCTCGTCGGCCAGGTCCTCGAACCGTGCCGACCGCCCGCCGACCGACGCCGCCAGTCGGGTCGCATGGGCCTGCGTGCGTGAGCAGATGACGATGGGTGCCGCCGACGCGTTGCGACGTACCGAGGCGGCGGTGAGCGCCGCGACCGAGCCGGCGCCGACAATGCACACGCGAGCCGTGTCGAGCGGGCCCAGCACCTCGGCCGCCTCCGCGAGGGCGACGGACACGACGGACTGTCCGGCGTGGTCGATGTCGGTCTCGGCGTGTGCGCGCTTGCCGACGCGCAGGCCCTGCTGGAACAGCGTGTTCAACGACGCGCCGACCGACGAGTCGCTCTGCGCGTCGCGCAGTGCCTCGCGTACCTGGCCAAGGATCTGGCTCTCCCCGACCACCATGGAGTCGAGTCCGGTCGCGACCTCGAAGAGGTGGGCGACCGCGGCTTCGTCGTAGTGCACGTAGAGCGAGCCGAGGACGTCTTCCATCGTCGATGCCGCGTGCTCGGCGAGCAGTGCGGTCAGGTCCTCGACGCTGCCGTGGAAGCGGTCGACCTCGGCGTAGATCTCGATCCGGTTGCAGGTCGCGAGGACGAGGGCCTCGCCGACGTGGTCGGAGTCGAGGGCCGCCCTGCGCAGCTTGGCCGCACCGGCCGGGTCCAGGGCAAGCCGCTCGAGGAGCTCGACGGAGGCGGTCCGGTGCGAGGCGCCGACGATGAGGATGCTCATAGGACACCCGCCGTGGCGACGGTGTCGTCGCTGAGAAGGGCGAGACCGTGCGCCTTGCGCTGCTCGTGGTAGGCGAGGATCTGCAGCTCGATGCTGAGGTCGACCTTGCGTACGTCGACCGAGTCGGGAACGGCGAGGACGGCCGGCGCGAAGTTCAAGATGCTGCCGACGCCGGCCTCGACCAGCCGGTCGCACACGTCCTGAGCCGCGCCCGCGGGAGTCGCGATGACGCCGATGGACACCGACTCGCTGCGCAGGATTGCGTCGAGGTCGTCCAGTGACGAGACCGTCAGCTCCCCGATGCGTTCGCCGACCCGCTCGGGGTCGCTGTCGATGAGGGCGACCACCTGGAAGCCCCGGGAGGCGAAACCCGAGTAGTTCGCCAGCGCCCGGCCCAGGTTGCCGATTCCCACGATCACCACCGACCAGTCCTGGGTCAGCCCGATCTCGCGGGCGATCTGGTAGCGCAGGTAGTTGACGTCGTACCCGACGCCGCGGGTGCCGTAGGTGCCGAGGTACGACAGATCCTTGCGGAGCATGGCGGAGTTGACCCCGGCGGCACTGGCCAGGTCCTCGCTGCTCGCGGTCACGACGTCGCGGTCGCCCAGCGAGGTCAGGGCCCGCAGGTAGATGGGGAGGCGGGCCACGGTCGCCTCGGGGATCCCTCGCTCGGCGCGCTCGACGTGAGAGCGACTCCCCTTGCGGCTTCCTGCAGTCACCATGCTCCCCTGCGCGCCAACGCGGATCGGGTGCTCCGGCAGTCGAGGCACCCGTAGCCACCGGCGCTTAGATCGCCACTCTAGGAGTTTGTGAACGAGAGAACAAAATCGTGCCGGACCTGGGGATCGGCACGTGACGCAGGTCACGTCGCCCGTGCGACGCCGCCCGAGCCTTGCCCTGCTCAGGCGCCGCGCAGCGCCCGCCGCAATCTGTCCGGGTCGACACGCCAGAAGTCGTGCTGGCGTCCGTCGACGAACGTCACCGGGATCTGCTCGGAGTACCGGCTCGCCAGCTCGGTGTCGCTGGAGATGTCGACGTCCTCGTAGTGCTCGCCGAGCTCGGCACATACCGCGTCGATCACCGCGCGGGCGTCGTCGCAGAGGTGACACCCGGGCTTCGACAGCAGGCGGACGCGGG
>JAWWPH010000455.1:0-3070 GCA_033850875.1 Nocardioidaceae bacterium
GACTGGTCAGGATCTCGCCTTTCGACAACCAGGGCAGGCGCCAGACGTCCTTCGCCGCCGTCGAGGTGGTTCCCGTCATCGAGCAGACCGACGAGATCGACATCCCGGAGGAGGACATCCGGGTGGATGTGTTCCGGTCGTCCGGACCGGGCGGGCAGAGTGTCAACACGACGGACTCCGCGGTCCGGCTGACCCACCTGCCCACCGGGCTGGTCGTCGCGGTGCAGAACGAGAAGAGCCAGCTGCAGAACAAGAACACGGCCATGGTCATCTTGAAGGCCAAGCTGCTTGCGCTCAAGCGCGCGGAGGAGAAGGCAACCCTCGACGAGATGCGGGGAGACGTCGCCGCGTCCTGGGGCGACCAGATGCGCAACTACGTGCTGAACCCCTACCAGATGGTGAAGGACCTCCGGACCGAGTACGAGGAGGGCAACCCCGCCAGCGTCCTCGACGGCGGCATCGACGACTTCATCGAGGCCGGAATCCGCTGGCGCAGGTCACACGCCGCCGTCTGACGCATCGCCACGGGGCGACCCCCTCGGTTGATTCGGCCGTACGTGGGTATCGCCTCTACATGAGAAGACCTGGCGCCGAGCTGTCGGCCGACGACAATCTGTCGATCTACCTCAACGACCACCTGGCTGCGGCGACGGGCGGCGTCGAGCTGTTCCGGAGGGCCGCCAAGAGCCAGACCGACGAGACGCGGCGTACCGCCCTGTCCAGCCTCGGTGACCAGGTGGAGGAGGACCGCGCGACGCTGTTGACGGTGATGGGCCGGCTGGGCATCCCGGCCGCCCGCAGCCGGGTCGCCGCGGGGTGGCTCGGGGAGAAGGCGGGCCGACTGAAGCTGAACGGCACGCTGCTGCGGCGCTCTCCGCTCAGCGACCTGGTCGAGCTCGAGGCGATGCGGCTCGGGATCGAGGGCAAGGGTTGCCTGTGGCGGTCCCTGCGCATGCTCGCCGCGACCGACAGCAGGCTCGAGGCTTCGGAGTTCGAGGACCTGGAGACCCGCGCCCACGCGCAGATCTACGAGCTGGAGACGATGCGGCTGGCGGCCGCGACCGTGCTACGAGCGGCCTGAAGGCGGTCTAGGGGCCTCCGAGTACGCCGGGCGGCGATGCGCGGCGGTCGCATAGACGTGTCCCCGGTCGCCTAAACTCGGGCCAGTGATCCGGTTCGAGAACGTCAGCAAGCTCTATGACGGCCAGCACCGCCCTGCTCTCGACACGGTCGACGTCGACATCGAGAAGGGGGAGTTCGTCTTCCTGGTCGGGGCGTCCGGGTCGGGCAAGTCGACGTTCCTGCGGCTGGTACTTCGCGAGGCGCGGCCGACGGCGGGTCGGATCTTCGTCGCCGGCAAGGAGATCAACCGGCTGGCGGGCTGGAAGGTGCCGGGTCTGCGCCGCTCGATCGGTACGGTCTTCCAGGACTTCCGGCTGCTGCCCAACAAGACCGTCACGGAGAATGTCGCCTTCGCGCTGCAGGTCATCGGCAAACCCAAGTCCGCGATCCAGAAGCTGGTCCCCGAGACGCTCGAGCTGGTCGGACTGGAGGGCAAGGGCGCCCGGATGCCCGACGAGCTGTCCGGCGGCGAGCAGCAGCGGGTCGCCATGGCTCGTGCGTTCGTCAACCGGCCGATGATCCTGCTTGCCGACGAGCCGACCGGCAACCTGGACCCCACCACCTCGGTAGGCATCATGAAGCTGCTCGACCGCATCAACCGCACGGGGACGACTGTCGTGATGGCCACGCACGACTCCGGGGTGGTCGACCAGATGCGCAAGCGCGTCATCGAGCTCGAGTCCGGGGCGGTCGTCCGCGACCAGGCCCGTGGCGTGTACGGGTACCAGAGCTGAGGGGCGGGTCGCCATGCACATGAGGTATGTCGCCAGCGAGCTGGGCACCGGCCTGCGCCGCAACGTGTCGATGACCATCGCCGTCATCTTGACGATCTGGATCTCGCTGTCGCTCGTCGGCATCGGCTTGATGATGCGGTCGCAGGTCGGGATGTTCGAGAAGTACCTCGGGGGCCAGCTCGAGGTCAAGATCGTCTTCTGCGCCAAGAACTCGCTCACCCCGACGTGCGTCGCCGGCCAGGCGACGCCCGCACAGGAGAAGGTGGTGCAGAACACGCTCGCGAACAGCAGGTACGTGTCGAGCTACCGCTATGAGACCCGAGACGAGGCCTTCCGCGGTTACCAGATCCGTTCGGACAACAACTCGGGACCGTCGATCGCCGGGATCCTCGACCTGAAACCGTCGGACATGTCGACGTCGTACTGGGCCACGCTGGCCCATCCCGACGACAACAAGGCGCTCGTCAGCCAGGTGGCGAACCTGCCCGGCGTCGAACAGGTGGTGGACCTTCGGGACCGGCTCGCTCCGCTGTACGAGGTGCTCAACCTCCTCAAGTGGCTGGCCCTGGGAGCGGCCGGCCTCCTGGTGCTGGCGGCGGTCCTCCAGGTGTCGAACACGATCCGGCTCGCCGCCATGGCCAGGCGGAGGGAGATCGGCATCATGCGCCTCGTCGGTGCCTCCAGCCTGTACATCCAGCTCCCCTTCCTGCTGGAGATCCTCGTCGCGGCGGTTGTCGGTGCCGCCTTGGCCTGCGCTGGGCTCGCCGTCGGCATGCGTACCATCGTTCCCTGGCTGCACCGCCACACCGGGCCGTGGCCGTGGGTGGGATGGAGCCAGGCGCGCCCCGTGCTGCTCGAGATGGTCATCGTCGGCGTCTTGCTGGCGATCGTCCCGACGCTGCTGATGACGCGGAAGTACCTGAAGGTGTAGCCACTTCCTTCCCGGTGGTGCGGGCGCGCGCACGACCGGGGCCGGCACCGCAACGACGATCAAGCGCGCGGCCTGAAGGAGCTGCTAGAACGTCGGTCAGTGGTCCGTGCGAGGAGGGGGTCAGCCATGCGCCGGTACCGGCTCGACGACGGGACGGTCCTGTCGTTGCAGGAGCCCGCGGCACACGACCCGGCGACCGAGTCGGCGCTGGCGGTGCTGTTCGACGGCCGACCGATGATCGAGGAACGCATCCCCGACACTGTGGGGTCGCTCCAGGAGCGGG
>JAWWPH010000462.1:0-8119 GCA_033850875.1 Nocardioidaceae bacterium
GAGTGCCAACTCCTCGTTGGTGACGAACATCAGTGGGTCATCGGTGTCCTGCAGCACGCAGTTGACGACCAGGTCGAACTCGGCCAGGAACTCCGCTGTCTCGACGCGGTCCGAACCGTCTCCGCGATGCACGACGGTCCGCCCAGCGGAGTCCTCCAGCCGCTCCATCTGGTGGAACGCGACGGACGGGATCGGGGACGCCACCGCCGTCACGTCGCGCGTCGTCAGCACTGTGACATCTTGGACACCGAGCGCCGTGAGCCCGGTGACCGCGCCCCGAGCGCTGTTGCCGAAGCCGATCACGGCCGCTGACAGCCGCCGGCCGTAGTGACCCGTACGGCCCTCGAGCGAGAGCGCGTGCATCACGGAACAGTATCCGGCCAGCTCGTTGTTGGCGCGGAAGACGTGGACCTCGAAGGACCCGTTCTCCGTCCAGTGGTTCATGGCCTCCCACGCGATCACCGTCAATCGCTTGTCGATCGCCAGCTGGGTGATAGCGGCATCCTGGACGCAGTGCGGCCAGCCCCACAGCACCTGGCCGTCCCGCAGGCCCTCGACCTCGGACAGCGTCGGTTTGGGCAGCAGGATGACGTCAGCGTCGGCGATGATCTCCTGCCGCGTGCGCATCCCCTCGACGAACCGCGCGATCTCGTCGTCGGACGTGCCGTACCGCTTGCCGTACCCCTCCTCGACCAGCACTCGCGGGCGCAGGTCGTCGTCGATCCGGTCGAAGTGTTCCGGGTGCAACGGGAGGCGGTACTCGTGCTCCTTGGCGGACTCGCCAAGGACCCCGAGTATGAGCTGACCCATGTGCGCTCCTCATCGATTCCGGGTGCTGAGCCTACGATCAGGGATGGAGCGAAAGCGACTCTACTTCGTCCTCATGGGCACCTGCATCGGGCTGATCGTCGTCGCGTGGTTCGTGGTGCGCTTCTTCTCGACGCCCCTCGCGATCGCGATGAGCGTCGTGGCGATGGCGATCCCGCCGGTAGCGGCCATGATCGGAAACCGCAATTGAGGAGCGGGTCCATAGCCCGTCGGGACTACGTATCTGGGCACCGCGTGACCAGCTCCCTCAGGAGCCCGAACAAAGGTCGCGAATCTGCTCAGGTTCTCCACCGACTCGGGTTAGGCTGCAGGACAAGGCAGCAGAACGCGGACTCTCGGTGTCCGGGTGCGAGGCAGGCGTTGGGGAGAGCTGGAGGAAGGGCTGCGCCGTGAACGATCAGCTGGACGTCACCGTTCATGACTCCGACGTGCTCGCCGAGATCGAGATGATGACCAGACTCATCATCGCAACGTCGGAATCCGACGCGCCGCTGTCCCAGTCGCGTATCGACGAGCTTCTCGGGCTCGCTCCGACGATCCCGCGCGCCCGACAACCCTGACGGCGAAACCTGCGTCGGCGGCCCGGCAATTGCGCGATTCGGCGAGGCTACCCCTAGCATTGCCGTGATCTTTTTGCATTCGACCGGGAGTTGCCGTGCGCTTCAGTCTGCGACCGACCGATTCCACGTTCTACGACCTGTTCGCTGAGTCCGCACGGAACCTCGTGACCGGCGCGAACCTCCTCGCAGAGCTGTTCCAGGTGGACACGGATCGCCAAGAGCTCGCCAATCGCATGCGGGACACCGAGCATCAAGGTGACGAGTTCACCCACGCCATCGTCCGACGGGTCAACACGACGTTCGTGACCCCCTTCGACCGCGAGGACATCTACCGGCTCGCGGCCGGCCTCGACGACGTCATGGACTTCATGGACGAGGCGGTCGACCTCGTGTCGCTGTACGAGATCGACAAGCTCCCGGGGGAGCTGGCCAAGCAGGTGGAGGTCATCCAGCGGGCGGCCGAGCTGACCGCCGAAGCGATGCCCCGGCTACGCACGATGCACGACCTCGAGGACTACTGGATCGAGATCAACCGGCTCGAGAACGACGGCGACAAGTCCTACCGCCGCATCCTCGCCAAGCTGTTCAGCGGCAAGTACGACGCGCTGACCGTCCTCAAGCTCAAAGATGTCGTCGACTCGCTCGAGAACGCGGTCGACGGCTTCGAGACCGTGGCGAACATCGTCGAACAGATCGCCGTCAAGGAGTCCTGAGCGTGGAGCTCGCGCTCGTCATCTCCGTCGTCGTCGTCGCGCTCGCCTTCGACTACACGAACGGCTTCCACGACGCCGCCAACGCCATCGCGACCTCGGTGTCGACCCGGGCTCTCACCCCGCGTATCGCCCTCCTCCTGGCCGCGGTCATGAACTTCGCCGGCGCGCTGTTGGGGCAGGAGGTCGCGTCCACGGTCAGCGACGTCATCACCCCGCCGGGCGGGAGCCACGGACTGGTCGTCGTGATCGCGGGCCTCGTCGGAGCGATCACGTGGAACCTCATCACCTGGTACTTCGGGCTGCCGTCCTCCTCATCGCACGCGCTCATCGGGGGGCTCGTCGGGGCCGCTCTGGCTTCGAGCAGCCACGTGGCGTGGCCGGCCATCAAGGAGAAGGTCCTGATCCCGATGGTGATCTCACCGTTGGTCGGCTTCGCGGTCGCTTATCTCTTCATGCTGGCCATCATGTGGACCCTGCGCCGCCGCAACCCGGGCAAGGTCAACCGCGGGTTCAAGTTCGCCCAGACCTTCTCCGCCTCGGCGATCGCGCTCGGACACGGGCTGCAGGACGCCCAGAAGACGATGGGCGTCATCTTCCTGGCCCTGGTGACGGCGGGGTACGCGAACAAGAGCGACGGTCTGCCGTGGTGGGTCATCACCTTGGCCGCGTCGGCCATCTCGCTCGGTACCTACTCCGGCGGCTGGCGCATCATGCGCACGCTCGGCCGCCGCATCATCCACCTCGACCCGCCCCGCGGCTTCTCTGCCGAGGTGACCGCCGCGTCGATCCTGTACACGACCGCGTACGTCTACCAGGCGCCGATCTCGACGACCCACGTCATCACGTCCGCCGTCATGGGCGCCGGCGCCACCAAAGGCAGGTCCGCCGTGCGCTGGGGGGTGGCGAAGTCCATCGTCGGCGCCTGGATCCTCACGTTCCCTGCGGCCGGCCTGGTCGCGGCGCTGGTGTACGCCGTGGTCCACGTGTTCCTGCCCTGAGGTCGGTCAGGGCGCGCAGGGGTGCTGCTCCAGCGCGACCACCTTGCCCTCGCGCCGGTGGACGACGACCACTCCGGCGGGCTCCAGCGCCACCGCCTCGATCCCGATCGACTCGAAGATGACCGGTAGCACCGGCCGGTGGGAGCACACGGCGATGCGCTCGCCGCTCTCCATGGCGCGACCGACCTCGCGCGAGATCTTCCGCGCGCTTATCTCCTCCTGGGAGAACGCGCTGTCGAGCCGGATCGCCACCGATGCGGTGTTGACATACGGGAGCACCGTGTCGACACAGCGCGCCGCGTCGCTGGAGAGCACGTACTCCACCCGGTAGGCGCCGAGCACGGCCACGAGCTGCTGGGCCTGCCGTTTGCCCTGCGTACGCAGCGGCCGCTCCGAGTCGTCCTTCCGCCACCCCTTCCTGCTGCGGGCCAGCCCGTGGCGCACGACGAGGAGCGGCGTACTGTCGACGCCGCTCAGCGAGAAGGCATCCAGCAGCTCGGCGTCGCGTACGTGCGTGAGCATGCCCGACGCATCCGACACCGACACCCAGGCAAGGTCGTCGATCTCCTCGTTGCGTCGGTATCGGGAGACGTCGGCGTCCGCGGGCGCCTGAGCCGCCCAGTAGGACACGGTCTTCGGTGCACCGTTGTCGATGGTGTAGTGCTGGTCGGGCAGCCGGGGGCCCAGAGGCACGTTCAGACCCGTCTCCTCGCGTACCTCACGGACGGCCGCAGACAGCGCGGACTCATCGGGGTCGAGTTTGCCCTTCGGGAAGGACCAGTCGTCGTACCGGGGCCGGTGCACCAGGAGAACCTCGGGCTCGACGTCCCCGGGTCTCCATACGACGCACCCCGCGGCACGTACGACGGCCGCGGTGCGAGCGGCACGTGCCATCAGCGGCGGGCCGCCGATGCGGCTTCGCGCCGGCGGCGATGCTTGGCGATCAGGGCAGCCTGCAGGTCGACGAGCGGCTCCCCGTGCGGCCCGAGGTGGTGCCGCTCCCAGGTTCCGTCGCTGTGGAGCTGCCACGCCGACGTGCCCTCGTCGAACCCCAGGTCGAGCAGCTCGCCGAGATCGCGGACGTGACCGAGAGTCGGGATCTGCACGAGCACCTCCACCCGGCGGTCGAGGTTGCGGTGCATGAGGTCCGCTGAGCCGATCCACGCCTGCGGCTCGCCGCCGTTCTCGAACCAGAAGATCCGGCTGTGCTCGAGGAACCTCCCGAGCACGCTCCGTACGGTGATGTTGTCGGACATGCCCGGCACTCCCGGGCGCAGCGTACAGATGCCGCGGGTCCAGAGGTCGACCTCGACGCCGGCCCGCGAGGCCCGGTACAGCTCGTCGGCGATGGCCTCGTCGACCAGGGAGTTGACCTTGAACCGGATCCGGGCCGGGCGCCCCTCGCGGTGGTGGTCGATCTCGCGGTGGATACGGTCCAGCAGCCCGGCCCGCACGGATTCGGGAGCGACGAAGAGGTGCTGGTAGTCGCGTTGACGGGCGAACCCGCTGAGGTTGTTGAAGAGCTGGCTGATGTCGCCGGTGATGCCCTCGTCGGCGGTAAGCAGCCCCAGGTCCTCGTACATGCGCGCGGTCTTCGGGTTGTAGTTGCCGGTCCCGATGTGGGCGTAGCGGCGGATGCCGACTCCCTCGTCGCGCACGACCAGGGCCAGCTTGCAGTGCGTCTTCAGCCCGACGAGGCCGTACACGACGTGGCAGCCCGCCTGCTCCAGCTTGCGGGCCCAGCGGATGTTGGCCTGCTCGTCGAACCGCGCCTTGATCTCGACGAGCACCAGGACCTGTTTCCCGGCCTGGGCTGCGTCGATGAGCGCATCGATGATCGGGGAGTCGCCCGACGTCCGGTACAGGGTCTGCTTGATCGCGAGCACGTGCGGGTCGGCGGCGGCCTGCTCGATGAACCGCTGGACGCTCGTCGCGAACGAGTCGTACGGATGGTGCAGTAGCACGTCGCGCCGCGAGATGGCGCTGAACATGTCGGCGGGGCTCGCGGACTCGACCTCGGCCAGATGCGTATGCGTGTGGGGGACGAACGCCGGGTACTTCAGCTCGGGCCGGTCGAGGTCCGCGATCCCGTGCAGGCCGGTGAGGTCGAGCGGTCCCGGCAGGTGGAAGACCTCGCTGTCGGAGACGTCGAGCTCGGAGACCAGCAGCTCGAGGACATGCTGGTCGATGGTCTGCTCCACCTCCAGCCGTACCGGCGACCCGAAGCGCCGGCGCTGCAGCTCGCGTTCGAGCGCCTTCAGGAGGTTCTCGGCGTCGTCCTCCTCGACCTCGAGGTCCTCATTGCGCGTCACCCGGAAGGCGTGGTGCTCGAGCACCTCCATGCCCGGGAAGAGCTGGTCGAGGTGAGCCGCGATGACGTCCTCGAGCGGCACGAACCGCTGGTCGCCGAGCTTCACGAACCGCGGGAAGATCGGCGGCACCTTGACCCGGGCGAAGTGCTCCTTGCCGGTGTCGGGGTTGCGGATCGTCACGGCCAGGTTGAGCGACAGCCCCGAGATGTACGGGAAGGGGTGGGCCGGGTCGACCGCGAGCGGCGTCAGCACCGGGAAGATCCGCTCCGTGAAGAGGTCCTGCATGCGCTTCTGCTCGTCCGTCTCGAGTTCGTCCCACCGCAGCACCCCGATGTGCTCGTCGGCGAGTGCCCCGACGAGCTCGCGCCGGAAGAGCTGGCCGTGCCGCTCCATCAGCAGGCGCGCCTCCCGCCAGATCGACTCCAGCACCTCGCGGGGCATCATCCCGCTCGCTGCCGGGACGGCGACCCCGGCGGCGAGGCGGCGCTTCAGCCCGGCCACCCGCACCATGAAGAACTCGTCGAGGTTGCTCGCGAAGATCGCCAGGAACCGGGTGCGCTCGAGCAGAGGTACCGCGGGGTCCTCCGCCAGCTCGAGAACGCGGCTGTTGAACCGCAGCCACGACACCTCCCGGTCGAGGAACCGGTCAGCGGGAAGGTCGTCGTCGAAGGCCGGTCGGTATGGCGGGTCGATGTCGAACGCGTCGGAGGAGGACATCCGCAGCGACATCTCCGAGGGCCCCTCTTCCGGGGCGCCGGCTGTGCTCGCCCGCAGCGGGACGGGGCGCGAGCCGCCGGTACTGCCAGTCATCGGCGCCGCCTGTTCAGTAGCCATGCGGTCATCGTCTCATCGTTCGGTAAACAACGGGTGACGTCCCGGCTGGCAGCCCAGGCGACGTGTCCCGGCTCACCGGCGGGTGTACATCACGTCGACCGACGCGACCGTGAACCCGAGCCGTTCGTACACCGCGATCGCCGGCAGGTTGTCGCTCTCGACGTAGAGCATCACCTCGCCGAGCCCCAGGTCTCGGAGGTGGCGAAGACCCGTCAGAGTGAGCGCCTTGCCCAGTCCCAGCCCCTGCGCGTCGGGGTGCACGCCCAGCACGTACACCTCCCCCACGGGGCCGCCGTCCGCGGCGCCGGTCGGGTGCACCTTCGTCCAGTGGTAGCCGAGCAGCTCCCCGTCGCGGTCGGCCAGGAAGAAGCCCGCCGGGTCGAACCAGGGTTGCCCGACGCGCTGACGGAGGTCGTCGACTCCCAGCCGGCCCTGCTCCGGATGGTCGGCGAAGGCAGCGGCGTTGACGGCCACCCACGGCCCGTCGTCGGCGCCAGGGACGAACGTGCGAACGGCGACCGCCGGCGGGTACGTCGGCTGCGGCAGCGCCGTATCAAGACGCCGCCGCATCCTCCTCAGCTCGCGGACCGGCTGGAAGCCGTGGCTCTTCGCCATGGCCCGAGCGGCCGGGGTGTTGCCGTGCGCCCATATCCGAAGCGGCAGGCCGTTCGCCGCGTCGGTCAGCGCCCGCAGGAGGGCGGTGCCCAGGCCACGGCGCCGCACGAGCGGCGCCACGACGACATGGCCGCTCACGACATCGCCGGCCCGGAGGTCGGCGTGGGCGTAGCCGACGATGGCGTCCCCATCCGGAGGTCGCGCCAGCAGATGCCGAGCGGGCGCCGCTGCCGCGGCGAGGTCGATTCGTACCTGATCGTCGAGCGCGTCGACCCCGTCGACAGCCTCCGCCTGAGCGTCGATCGCCAGCACCTGCTCACGCTCGGCGGCCGAGACCGCGGGGACCGCGGCCACGACGGATGAGGCGCCGGAGGTCACCGCCGCGGCTGGTCGACGGCGTGCAGCCGGGCCTCGGCGTCGTCGGGGCGATCGGCGAGGCTGCGCTCCACGGTCGGGAGGACGAAGCGGTAGCCGACGTTGCGCACCGTCCCGATGAGCGACTCGCGCTCAGCACCCAGCTTCGCGCGCAGGCGTCGGACGTGCACGTCGACCGTACGGGTGCCACCGAAGTAGTCGTAGCCCCATACCTCGTGCAGGAGCTGCTGGCGGTTGAACACCCTGCCCGGGTGCTGCGCCAGGTACTTGAGCAGCTCGAACTCCTTGAACGTCAGGTCGAGCCCTCGCCCGTCGAGCTTGACGGTGTAGGACGCCTCGTCGATCTCCACCGCACCGCTGCGGATGATCGTCTCGGGCTCCTCCTGCGAGCCGGCGAGTGCAAGCCGTCCCGTCGCCAGCCGCAGCCGCGCCTCCACCTCTGCCGGGCCGGCGCCTGCGAGCACGACGTCGTCAGCGCCCCAGTCGGCCGCCACGACGCTCACCCCGCCCTCGGTGACGACCAAGATCACGGGGACGTCGACGCCGGTGGTACGGATCAGTCGGCAGAGACTGCGAACGGACGCGAGGTCGTGGCGTCCGTCGACGAGTACCGCGTCGCAGTCGGGCGCCTCGATGAGCACGGTCGGCTCCGCGGGCAGGATGCGGACGTGGTGCGGCAGGAGACCCAGCGCAGGCAGGACGTCAGCAGAGGACTGGAGCGCGTTGGTCAGCAAGAGCAGGGCGCTCATCGCCCACCTCCTCGGGCCGGGGGCATCCGGTCGTTACAACAGACGAGGCCCGCAGCGACGTGCCGGGGCCCCATTGCTCTTGAGAGAATACCCGACATGGACCCTCAGCTGACCGCATCCGCCTCGAACGAGACG
>JAWWPH010000470.1:0-5637 GCA_033850875.1 Nocardioidaceae bacterium
AACTTCGTCATCGTCCAGTGGTTCCCGACCTTGAAGGAGAACTGGGGTCTGGCCTGGGTGATGGTCCTGTTCGCCGTGCTGGCCGTGCTCGCGATCGGCTTCGTGGCGCGCTTCCTGCCCGAGACGAAGGGGCTCCCCCTCGAAGAGGTGACCGCGGTGTTCGAGAAGAGCGCCAAGGAGTCGCCGATCTGAGAGCCGAGGCGAGACCGTGGCCAGCGACGCCCCGGTCAGCGACGGCGACGCGCCGCGGCCGCCTCGGTGACCAGCTTGTGCGTGCCGTCGCACCACGGCTTCCTCGACGACTTGCCGCACAGGCACACGGCCACCACGGGCCTGGTGACCTCGTGGCGCTCACCCTCGCTGTCACTGACGACGTCGGCACCGCGGACCAGGAGCGGCCCGTCGGGGCAGTAGGTCAGCTCGACTTCGTTGCGTGCGTCAGCAGCCATCAGCTCACGCCCCCACCAGCTGGCGATGGCGCGGAGCCGAACCGTCTCGCAGCAGGAGCGCGCAGGAGCAGGCGCGCTCCGGACACGACGACGTGGTGAGCGAGGAACGCCGATGCGCCGCGGTCCTGAGCCGCCGACCCGCGTACCGCACGCCGCCACGCAGAAATGAGCCCAGAGCAAGCCAGGAGCAGATCGCTCGTTCGGCTACCCACAGCGGTGCGAACACGCTCGCCAGCCATGGGAACGCCCGACGGCCGCCGTCTCGACGCCGGCCGACCTCGGCGACCGTCATGGCGGCGAACGCCGCGGCAGGCGCGACCCACCGCGAACGGAGAACGCCGATACCGAGCAGCGGCAGGAGCGCCAGCTCGGCGGCCAGCCGGGCCGGCTGGGCCAGGCTGTCGTACGCCTGGCGGACGCGCTGGCCCGCGAAGTGGCGCACGCTGGGAGGCCGGCGGGCGACGAAGACGTCACGCGCGTGGTGGACCTCGAACCCGTGGGCGAGCAGCGTACGGATCAGCTCGAGATTCTCGAACAGGACCGCGCCGCAGTACCCCCGTGTGGCCATGAAGGCCTCTCGGCGTACAGCGATGGTTCCGGCGTAGTCGCTGCCCAGAGCCCGGTTGACCAGCGTGCGCCCAGTGTCCCAGTGGGTGTGCCAGCGCGGGGGGGAGAAGTAGTTCTGGGGTACCACGACATCGTGGCGGGCGAGCAGGTCGGCGACGCCGCGGAGTGCGGATTGGTCGTACCGGACGTCGTCGTCGGCCACGACGATCCAGGGGGTGCGTGCCGCACTCACGCCGTCGCAGACCCCGGCGACCTTGCCGTTGAGGGACCGCGAGCGGACCGGAAGGTGGCGGACGGGGTCGCGCCACTGGGTGGCGTTGACGGAGAAGGCGGCGCGGGGTGAGCCGTCGACCACGATCACGTCCATCAGTGAGCCCAGCCACGCGACGTACCGCGACAGCTCGGGATCGGCCGGGCTGGAGGCTTTCAGCGGCAGGACGTAGGTGAGGTCCGCGAAGTCGCTCCTGCCTGGCCCGCCCGGTGGAGCCGTACTCACGCCCCGACGACCTCAGTGAGGCCGTCGATCGGGAGGAGGGCCGAGCCGCCCTGCTTCCACGCATCCAGGAGGAACTGGGCGGCGCGGTTGTCGACGTACAGGCACGCAGCGGTACCCAGGGCGACCGACGCGAGGATGTCGGGGTGGTCCTTGACGAGCCGTCCGCAGATGTTCCGCATCGCGAGCTGCTCATGGACCGCGTCAGCCTCGATGTGCTCCTCGAAGTAGGCAGGAGCGGGGTCGGGGAACCCGAGCCGGCGAAGGCCCATCGCGACGCGGCGCGCCGGCAACGAGCTGGTGGCCTCGAAGGCGGCCAGGTGGCCTACTGTCGCGCCGCGCAGTCGACGGTGCAGTCCGAACATGCTCATGGTGTTGTTGCCGGCGAGGGTGACGGCGGGGACGGCGTCGATGTACGTGCCGTAGTCGCTGTCCAGCCCGCAGGCGTCGAGGGTACGAGCGAACATCGCGGCGTGCTGCCGGGCCGGCCGCCCGGCACCGTACTCGTCGTACTGGAGCTCGACCAGCGCGACCTTGGCAGGACCGCTGATACGCGGAATGGCCCAGGAGTGGGGATCGGCTTCTTTGAGCGTGTAGATGCTGCGGTGGGTGAGGAACTCCAGCATCTGGCCCCGAGTCGCATGCCGGTGCAGGTAGCCCGACAACGGTGGGGACTCCACGGCTTCGACCAGCGCAAACAGCCGCTCCGGTACTGGGTCGCTTCCCGCGACGACGCTGTCGACCCATTCCTGAGTTGCATCGACGAGGTGCGCCTCGAGGTGTTCTTCCAGCCAGCTGCGCACCTCCAGGCACTCCGCCGACCACTCCCAGCGGTCGTCGACGTCGTCGAAGCCCCCATAGTGGAGCTCGTACAGCGCCCACAGGATGATCTGCACGTCCTCGTCGAGCATCACGTCGCCGGCTCGCGTCAGCTCGAAGGCGCCGCGAGCAGCCGGCACGTCCGGCTCGGCAGCGCCCTGCAGCCACGACAGCACCAGCTTGCTCAGCGGTCCGCGTGGCGAAGGTGAGCGCATCAGACTGCGCGCCGTCGGTAGCAGCCAGTTCCCCCGGGTGATCCGTACATACCCGATGAGGTACCCCGAACCACTGTTCGGAAAACGTCACGCCCACCCACGAACGACCGCCCCGCGACCGGCCTTCCTCGCCGATCCCAGGCCTCACGCCGTAGTGTGGCGCCAGTGAACGACAGGCTGGTATGGATCGACTGTGAGATGACCGGGCTGGACACCGAGGCCGACGCCTTGATCGAAGTCGCAGCTCTCGTCACGGATTTCGAGCTCGAGGTGCTCGGCGAGGGCGTGGACATCGTGATCAAGCCGCCCGCCGGCGCGATCGAGCAGATGGCCGACGTCGTACGTACGATGCACACGCATTCCGGACTGCTCGACGAGCTCCCCAGCGGCGTCGATCTCGCGACCGCGGAGCGTCAGGTGCTCGACTACGTCCGCGACTTCGTGCCCGAGGAACGCAAGGCCCCCCTCGCCGGGAACACGGTGGGCACGGACCGGCTCTTCCTTACCCGCGACATGCCGATGCTCGAGGCGCACCTGCACTACCGGATCGTCGACGTGTCGTCCATCAAGGAGCTCGCTCGACGCTGGTACCCGAAGGCCTACTTCAGCAGCCCACCGAAGACCGGCAACCATCGGGCCCTCGCCGACATCCAGGAGAGCATCGAGGAGCTGCGCTACTACCGGGCGACGGTGTTCGTACCGCCGCCCGGCCCGGACTCCGAGACGGCTCGCGCCCTCGCCGCCGAGCATGGCGGGGCCCTCACGTCGCGCGAGAAGCCGTCGAGCTGACAGTCCTCGGCAGCCGCTACACTTCTCTAGCCGCAAAAGCCGCCGGCGAGGGGGCTGCTGCGGGCGATGGTGGGTGTAGCTCAGCTGGTAGAGCACCTGGTTGTGGTCCAGGTGGCCGCGGGTTCAAGTCCCGTCACTCACCCCATTGTCACCACGACATCCGGCTGGAGCCTGAGCAGCAGACGGCGGGTACGGCCGAGACGTCTCAGCAGGGCGGTCTCGGCGGCAGGCTGCGCGTGAGCCCGTCCCGCAGGTAGATGTCGTGGCCGCAGACCCGGGCGACGACCCGATACCGGGTGGCCCGCGCGTGCTGGAACTGTGGCGTGTCGATCCCCCACCAGTCGAAGTCGCCCACCTCGACCAGCCACGTCGGCGCCTGCTTCCCGTCGAGGACGCGGACGTACTCGGTGAGATCGGGGTCGCGAGCCCTGACCGGGAGGCTCCAGGAGTACCGGTACGGCGTGGTGAGGCCGGACATCTCGATCACATTGGGGGACCCGTACGCCAGCATGATCGAGTCCCCGGGGGCCGAAGCCGTGCGAAGGAAGTCCGCCAAAACCTTGTCCCCCGCGTTTGGGCCGTGCCCCGTCAGCACCAGTGCGACCCCTACGGCGGTCGCTGTCACGGACGCCAGCGCCGTGTACGTCGCAGCTGCGTGCCCACCAAGCCATCGGTAGGTACGCCGCGTGGCCAGCGCGGCGCCCAGAGCGAGCACCGGTACGAACTGCTGGAGGTAGTGCGACCAGTAACTGGCGCCCGCGGCGACGCTGAAGCACGCGTAGAAGAGCATCACGACCAGGGCGATCCGCAGGGCGTACGGGCCCTCCGAACGGGTCACCGCCGCAGCAATGAGCTGCCAGCAAAGGAAGAGGATGCCGGTGGCGACGAAGAGTACGGCGAGAAGCCCGAGGCGTGCGAGCGGTGGCGCGAGGTTGGAGTGCTCGATGACCCTCAACGAGTGCTTGCGGAAATGGAAAATCGCGACCCAGAACCGTGAGAGCCCGGGTCCGTCGGGGCTCTGTGCCCACAGCACGGTCAGGGCGAGCGGGACGACGACGCCGACCAGGCCGGACACCAGGAGCCGCCAGGCGCGATAGGACTCGATGCCGAGCAGCACAGCCGCGAAGATCGCGGCGTCGACGAAGTTCTGCTTCGTCAGGAACGCCATCGATGCGCAGCTGCCGGCGACCAGCGCGAGCAGAAGGGCCGTCCGGCGCGAGTGCCTGCCCGCGAGCGCCTTGAGGACGAGGGCGCAGCTGACCATGACGAAGGCTCCGGCAACGGCTTCGCCCGTGAGTACCGCACCCGAGATGGCGAACGACGCCGAGACGCTGGCGGCGACCACGGCAGCCGCGACCGCGCCTCGAGCACCGTTGATGACGGATCCGGCGTGCCACGCCGCCACGATCAGGAGCGAACCCACCACGAGCAGGATGAGCCGCACCGTGACGAAGTCACCGCCGAGGAGGTACGCGAGCCGGAAGACGAGCAGCAGCAGCGGGGGCCGGTCGACCCACTGGTTGGTGTAGAGGGCGGTGCCGCGCTCGTGCCACTGACCGGCGACCATCAAGAAGCCACCCTCGTCGTCCACGAAGGGCGCATCGACGAACGGCAGCCGGAGCGCAGCGGCGAAGGCGAGGCATACGACGAGTGCTCGTACCGGACGCGCCTCCAGCCACGCCCAGGCTGCAACGACGCCGTGCCTCATTCGTCCGAGCGTAGGTGTGTGCCCATACGGTCGCCGGCGCCTGCTTCCCGTCGAGGGGCTCAGCGGCCGCCGGGGCCGCCGTCGGCTTCACTCAGGAACCGACGCACCAGTGTCGGTGGCGCCACCACGCAGTACGCGTCCTCGCAGAGATCCGTCAGCTCGTCAAGGGGCAGACCTCGATCGAGCCGGACGCCCAGCCAGCCGCGATGGCCGACGTACGGCGGTCGGAAGAACTCCCATGAGCGGTCCGCGATGAGCCGAGCCTGGACGCCCTCCGGGGCGGCACACCAAAGGTGCGCGAACTCGTTGTCGTGGTGGCCGTGGCTCCAGACCGACAGGAAGGTCTTCTTGCCTCGGACGAAGAACGTGGGAGCCCCGTGGCTCAGCCGCTCCTCCACCTCGGGGAGCGCGAGGCAGACGCCGCGGATGTGGTCGAGGGCCGCGGCGGTATCCTCCATCCGGGCGATTGTAGAGCCGTCCCACACCGCTGGTATGCTTCTGGCGCTTACGCGCCATTAGCTCAATTGGCAGAGCAGCTGACTCTTAATCAGCGGGTTCGGGGTTCGAGTCCCTGATGGCGCACAAAACACCAGGTCA
>JAWWPH010000486.1:0-9460 GCA_033850875.1 Nocardioidaceae bacterium
CGCCGGTGCCTGGCAGGGAGTCGGACGGAAGCGACTCCCTGCGCGCATTACGGCATTGACTCCGCGGTGCGCGGCCCGGGACTCAGCAACTTCCCGCCGAGGGTCCCAGTTTGTCCGCTCAGCTGCGTAGCCCGACGGGGCGCCGGGTACCGACCCGCCTGACCGGATATCGCTGCCCGCTCGAGGCGACATTTGCGCCCGCTCGACGCGACATGTGCGCCCGCTCGAGGCGACATTTGTGCCCGCTCGAGGCGACATTTGCGCCCGCTCGGCGGGGAGGTGGGCCGGATCGTTCGTCCCTATCCGCGGGCCGGCTCGCGACCCGCTCGCCGTTGTCGGCGCTGCCCCCTAGCCTGGATTCTCCGGGGCGAGACGCAGGAGGGACCTCGATGGCCGACGCGGACGACGTACGCCGACTGGCACTCGCCCTGCCTCACGTGGAGGAGGTCGACAGTGACGGCTTCGACTTCCGCGTGGCCGACAAGGGCTTCGTCTGGTCCTATCCCGAGCGACGACCGGGCCGGCCGCGGATGATCCGTACCGACATCGCGGTCCTGTTCGTGGGAGACGAGGCGGAGAAGCAGGCACTCCTGCTCGGCGAGCCGGAGCTCTTCTTCAGCACTCCCGGCTACGACGGCTGGCCGCTGGTGATGCTGCGTCTGGAGGCGGTCGACGTCGACAGGCTGAGGGAGCTGGTCACCGATGCCTGGCACATGCGTGCCCCCGTGGCCCTGGTTCCGGAGCTCGGTGGCGGTCGCCTGTCGGATGCCTGTTAGCCGGTTGCCGTGCGGTCGGCCTCTCGAACCAGGGCTCCGCCACGGTCCGGTGGGACTGGTCCTTCCCGACGATCGGGGGCGGGAAGGTGGCCGGCATCGGCGGGGGTCGCAGCCACATGCTGAGCGCTGCTCGCGACCCGCGCGCCGGTACGCTCCGCACCGACCCCCGCGGTCACGACCAGCACGATGCCGGCGATAGCTGCCGGGCGCGGCACCTGGCCGAGGTAGAGAAGTCCCATCACGAGCGCAACGGCGGGCTCGAGGCTCATGAGGGTTCCGAAGGCGGCGGTCGTCAGCCGGCGCAGGGCCAGTAGCTCCAGACAGAACGGGACCACGGGCAGGACGAGAGCAAGGCCGAAACCCGTTGCCAGGAGCTGCCAGTCGACGTGGGGCAGCACCGAGGGACCTGCGGCGAGCGTAGCCACGACGGCGGCTACCGGCATCGATACGCCCAGGGCGCGTACGCCCGCCACCTCGTCGCCCGCCCGCTGAGTCAACAGGATGTAGCCGGCCCAGCAGGCGGCGGCGCCCAGCGCGAACACCACTCCGACGAGGTCCGTACCGCCGTGCCACGGCTCCGTCAGCGCCAGCACGCCCAGCCCGGCAACGAACGGCCACAGCCGTCCTGCGCCGCGGCTGCGGGACACAGCGACGCTGAGCGGGCCGAGGAACTCCAATGCGCTCGCTGTTCCGAGCGGCAGCCGTACCACGGCAGCCATGAACAGCATGGTGACTCCGGCGGTGGTTACTCCCAGGCTTACGCAGGTCAGCAGGGCGGTGCGGCTGAAGCGGGAGCGCCAAGGCCGCGCGACAACCAGGAGGATGGCGCCGGCCCATGCCAGTCGCAGCCAGGCGACCCCTTCGGCACCGATCCGGTCCGACAACCCGACCGAGACCGCGACCCCGAGCTGTACCGAGCACATGGCGGCGACGGCCATCGACGTGCCGGCTCGCGATGCCCGGCGCTCTGGTGCTGTCCTCATGGAGCTAGTACACAGCACCCATTCGTACGCGTCCACGTGACAATGCTTTACGATTTGTTCACGAATAACGAATGATTGGCTCGCCCATGGAGACCCGCCGTCTGCAGTTCCTCGTCGAGCTGTCCCGCCTCGGTTCGATGCGGGCGGTCGCTGATCTGCTCGGGACCACGACGTCCACGGTGTCGCAGCAGGTCGCGCGGCTCGCCGAGGAGACCGGGGCAGCTCTGGTGGAGCCGGCCGGCCGGCGCGTCCGGTTGACCCCGGCGGGCCGCCGTCTCGCCGAGCATGCGGCGGTCATCCTGGGCGCCGTCGAGACGGCTCGCCTCGACCTCGATCCCGACGCGGAGCCTGCGGGAACGGTTCGGGTGGCCGGATTCGCCTCCGCCATCCGGCGCAGCCTGTTGCCCGTCGTCGCCGACCTCGCCCGGACCCACCCGAGCGTCGGTATCGTCATGCGGGAGTACGAACCGGCCGAGGCGATCGCATTGTTGGCCGCCGACGACGTCGACCTGGCCCTTACCTACGACTACAACCTGGCACCGGCGCCACGAGACCCCACCGTGGTGACGAGCCCACTGTGGACAACGCCCTGGAGCCTCGGTGTCCCCACTCCGGCGCTCGCTTCGGCACCCGGTGACGCCCTTGCCACGTTCGCGGCTTACCGCGAGCACGAGTGGATCGGGAACTCCCGCAACCGTGCCGATGAGGACGTCGTTCGTACCATCGCATCGATGAGCGGCTTCGAGCCGCGGCTGACGCACCAGTGCGACAGCCTCGATCTCGTCGAGGACCTCATCCTCGCCGGAATGGGCGTCGGACTGCTGCCCGCCGGCCGGGCAGCGCGGCAAGGGCTCACGCTGCTGCCGCTCACGGCGCCGGACGTGCGCTTGCGGGCCTACGCCTGTACGCGTCGCGGCCGCAACGCCTGGGCACCCCTCGTCCTGGTGCTCGATCGGTTGTCCGCTGAACCGGTCCAGACCGGGCGTAAGACCTCCACGACGGCAGGCGTTCGGCCCACGGCCGGCGAGCCAGGGGCGCGACCGTCCTAGTGCGCCTTCATCGGTCCGCCGGAGCGACCGTGAGACACGGCGACGACCTCGGCGACCACCGAGAGGGCGATCTCGCCGGGAGCCTTGCCGCCGATGTCGAGGCCCGCGGGTACCCGCAGCCGGGCCAGTTCCTGCGCCGGGACGGACGCGGCCAGCGTCGAGAAGACGTGTTCGGCCCGTCGTCGGCTGCCCATCATCGCGATGTAGCCGGCGTTGCCGGCCAGGGCGTGCCGCAGCAGAGCATCCATCTGCGGAGTGTCGTGGTCGCACAGCACGAGTGCGTCCTGCTCGTCCAGGGGATGGTCGGTGAGCCACGTCAGGGGTGACCGCTCGGCGTCCTCGTCTGGCAGCAAGGTGGCGCGTCGGCCGGCGAGCAGCGCAATCTGCACAACGGCGCGGCCGATCGGGTTGTCCGTCACCGCCACGACCTGTCCGTACTGCGGCGGGTCATCGGACCAGGGTTGTTCGCGGCCCTGCGGCGCACGGCTGTCAGGAGTGGTGCTCATCGGCTGACCCTACCGGCTCAGCGCGGCAGCCCCGGCGGTCATGGCGCCCCGCGGCGGACGTAGCGGTCGAACCATTCGAGGACACGTCGCTGGACGTCGATCTGGTGCCGGCGCTCCCGGATGCCGTGCGGCTCACGGGGGTAGGACACCAGCTCGACGGGGGCCGCCTGGCCCCTGATGGCCCGGTAGAACGCGGTCGCCTGGGTGAACGGCACCCGCTTGTCCTCCGCCCCGTGCAGTATCAGCAACGGGGTGGCACGGCGTGCGGCGAAGGAGATGGGGGAGTGGGCGTCGGCGTGGTGGGGACCGGGGCCGTCCCAGCGGTTGTCGCCCCCGAGCGCTGTTTCGAAGGCCGGGAGGTCGCTCGTCGCCGCCAGCATCCCCCAGTCGCTGACCCCTGCGCCCATCACACCCACCTTGAACCGGTCGGTCGCCGTGACCGCCCAGGCCGTCAGGAAGCCGCCCTGGCTCCAGCCGCCGATACCCATGCGGTCCGGATCGGCTATCCCTGCCGCTATCGCCGCATCGACGATGGCCACGACGTCGCCCCACTCCGCTCCCCCCATGTCGCCCCGGACCGAGGTCGCGAACGCGTTGCCGTGCCCGTACCCACCGCGGTAGTTGGGGAGGACGACCGCGTACCCGTGGGTCGCCAGCAGCTGACCCCAGTCCAGCGGGTGCGCGTGTGACCACAGACCGGACCGACCGTACGGACCTCCGTGCACGAGCACGGCGGTCGGCCAGGGGCCGTCCCCGGCAAGCGGTGGCCGGATCACGGCCGCGTCGATGTCGATGCCGTCGGACGCGGTGCAGTACAGCGCCTCGACGGTGCCCAGCGGTACGTGCTCCAGGTGGGCGCCGTGGTCCGACAGTGGGCGCAACGCACCAGGAGGCCCGGCGACCAGGCGGGCGACGAGCTCGTCACCCAGCCGGACCGCGGCGATGACCGGGCCGTCAGGGGTGTCTGTGACCGACAGCCCGTCGACCTCGCCCATGATGTCCTGTACGACGGTCCGCTCGCCCGTCTGCGGGGACAGCCGCTCCAGACGGGTCGCGAGCCCCTCGGCGACGACCAGCATTGCCCACTCCGCGTTCGCGGCATGGGCGAGGCCGTCGGTGCATCGCGGCTCGTCGCGGCCGGTGCCGATGACCTGCGGGTCGCCGCCCTCCGCGGGCACCGCCCAGACGGTCCCGCTGCTCTGCGGCACCACCTCGTGCGGGGCCGCGTAGACGAGCAGGTCCGGACCCGACCAGCCCACGTCGCTGATGAAGGGCCAGGCAGTCACGGCGTGCGAGTCACCGGTACTGGGTGTGAAGACGTGCACGGCTGTGCTCTCGAGGTACTCCTCCGGCGGCGCGTCCTGGGCGACCAGCGCGAGCCGCGAGCCGTCCGGCGACCAGGCGAGCGCGGTGAGGTGCCGAGGGGGCGCCCACCCGGCCTCCGGCTCCCCACCGGCGGCGTCCACGAACCACAGCCGGTGGTGCTCCCACCGTTCGCCGTACACGTCGGGGTCGTCGCGCTCCTTCTTGCGTCGCTTGTCCTCCTCGGTGGGCTCGTCCGGCGCCAGGAAGGCGATCCGGGCGCCGTCCGGGGACCACGCGAGGGCCTCGACCGATCCGGACCGCACGACGAGAGCCCTGGCCTCGCCGCCGGTCGCGTCCAAGACGTACAGCCCGTGGGTGCCGCGTTCGCGTCGATCCGACATGAAGGCAAGACGACGACCGTCTGGTGACCAACGTGGCGAAACGTCGTCACCCCCGTGCGTCCATCGCCGCGGCGCCGTCGAGGCATCGACGGGAGCGACCCAGATGCCTGTCTCGGGATGCTCACCCTCCTTGCCGAACGGTGCTGCCGTCCAGGCGACGAAGCGGCCGTCGGGCGAGATCTGTGGGTCGGACGGCGACCACAGTGATGCGATCTGTTCGGGCGAGAGGGCAGTCGTCACCTACGGCACCGTAGCAAGAGCGACACCCGCCGCCCGTCCCGCCTTCCGAGGCTCAGCGTCGAACGGGTCTTCAGAGCTGGCGTGCCGTCCGGACGCCGAGACGGCCACGAGCAGGACGAGCGGGGGGACGCGCCGTCGGCTACACAGATCGTCATGGTCGCTCACTGGTACGCCGAATCTCCCGCCCGTCGCAGCCGGCAGCTGCTCGTCGACATCGCCGTGGCGCTGGCGTTGCTGGCCTGCCTGTGGCTGGGCAGCGGAGTGCACCACCTGACGGCCGATCTCGCCGGCCCCGGTCGGACCCTGCAGTCGGCCGGTGCAGCGCTCGCCGACAAGATGGACGAAGCGGGAGCGGCGGCCGGGAAGGTTCCGCTGGCCGGCCAGGACCTGGCCGCACCGTTCTCCGGGGCCGGTCAGGCCGGTCGGGCCATCGAGTCCGCCGGCATCAGGCAGCAGCAGGTGGTGGCAAGGATGGCGACTCTGTTCGGGTTGCTCTCCGGTGGCGTTCCGGCGCTCCTCGTCCTGAGTTTGTGGCTGCCGCGTCGCCTCCGCTTCGCGCGCGAAGCGGGCCTGGCGGGGCGACTTCGCAGTGCCCACGGCGGCCTCGACATTCTGGCGTTGCGCGCACTGGCCCGCCAACCGCTCGGGGATCTGGAGCGCGTCGGGCCGGCAGTCGTCGACGGCTGGCGCGCCGGTGACCCCCAGGCGATCGAGGCATTGGCCGCACTCGAGCTCCGGGGCCTCGGGCTGGGTACACGCCCCACTCGGCCTGCTGAGCGGTGACCACCGGTCCGCCCGGTCGCAGAGTGTGCCAGCCGGGCAAGTCTGTTGATCAGGCGCCGGCGCTGGGGTTCTCGAAGATGGGAGCGGGCCGCCTCAGCGGTCGCGCCGTAAGGGCGCCCGCCAGCAGACGGTGGTTCCTTCACCCAGTGCCGACGTGAAGCTGCAGGTACCGCCGACCTCCGCGGCCCGATCGCGCAGGTTCTGCAGGCCGCTCCCGCCCAGGGAGGGCGTGAAACCCTTGCCGTCGTCTCGTACCTCCACGACGACGGCCGCGGCGGCTCCTGTCCCCTCGATCCGAACGCCGACGTCGACTCCCGTCGCCGCGGCATGACGGCCGACGTTGGACAGCGCCTCGACGATGACGGCGATGATCTGCGGGCGGACGGCGTCGGGAACGGCGGAGTCGAGCGGACCCAGAAGCGTCACGCGCGGGGTGAAGCCGAGCATCGGAGCGGCTGCGGAAGCCAGAGCGGGCACCTGGCTTCGCAGGCCGCCATCCGTCTCAGCGTGTCCCAGAGCGAAGATCGTCCCGCGGATGTCGCGGATCGTGCCGTCCAGACCGTCCACCACGGCCGACACGCCGGCGGCCAGCTCCGAGCTCTCGGATCGGCGCGCGAGGCTCTGCAGGGTGAGGCCGGTGGCGAACAGACGTTGGATCACCAGGTCGTGCAGGTCGCGGCCGATGCGGTCCCGATCGGCGAGGATCGCCAACGTGGCTCGGTCTTCTTGAGCCTGCGCCCGGTCCATGCCGAGCGCCGCTTGTGCCGCGAACCCACGAAGGGCCTGGAGGTCGTCGTCGTCGACGGCTCGAGTCGATGCCCCAGCACCGCTGCCGACGAGGAGGGCCCCACCCACACCCCCCGGGCCGCTGAAGGGGACCAGCAGCGCGGTCGAAAGGTGCTCGAGGCCGGGAAGCCGGAGACCCTCGCCGAGTATGACGGTCGCGCCATGCTCGACCACATCGCAAAGGGAACCCTCGCGGGGCAGCACCGTCCCGGTCAGTCCTGCGTCGTTACCGGCGGTCGCCTCGACCCTCAACGTCGCGTCGCTCTGCTCGAGGACCACGACCGCCAGCTCGGCCTCGGTGATGCTGCGCGCTGCTTCGGCGATCTGAGCCAGGGCCATGGTCACGTCGACGGTGCCCAGCAGGGCCTCCTGGATGGCCGCGGTGGCTTCCAGCCACTTCTCTCTGCGCAGCAGCCGCTCGAACAGGCGTGCGTTCTCGATGGCAACCGCCGCTGTCGCAGCGAGCGCGATGACGGCATGCTCGTCTTCAGCGGTGAAGTCGCCTGCGCCGCGCTTGTCGGTGAGATACAGGTTCCCGAAGACGCGGTCACGGATGCGCACCGGGACACCGAGGAAGGAGTGCATGGGGGGATGGTTCGACGGTATGCCGTACGAGGCAGGGTGTCGGGTCAGATCGTGCAGACGCAGAGGGTGCGGCTCTTCGATGATCAAGCCGAGAATCCCGTGTCCTCGCGGCTGGTCCCCGATGGCGGCGACGGTCGGCGGCGGCATCCCAAAGGTGATGAAGTCGACGAGTCCCTCTCCGCTGGGGTTGATCACACCCAGTGCCGCGTACTTCGCATCAGCCAGGCCGGCTGCGGACGTCACGATGCGCTCCAGGGTGGCGTGCAGGTCGAGGTCGCCTGCGACGGCGCTGACCGCGTCCAACAGCGATCGCAGCCTCTCCTCTCCGGCCACCAGGTCCTCGACGCGGAGAAGCACGGAGCGGAGGAGGTCGGCGAGAGGCTCCGAGTGCGTCACTCCCGAAAGCGTATGCCTTTGTACGGGGGACTGGGTCCAGGCGCGCGAAATGCGCCGTCCCTGGAGGAGCGGCGCAAATCGCGGTTCGGTGCACGGAGCTATTTGAGGATCGGGAACCTCTGGACGATCGCTAGACCGCTCCACCAAGAGCCGAGCCCCAGGTATCGTCCGGCACCGAAGATGCCGAGAACGATGACCGCCAGCAGCCCGATCGTGTGGTCGTCGGTGATGGGGTTGCTCTCCGGAGGCAGCACGACGCTCCACATGAGCAGGTACATCAGCGCACCGGCCACAGTGGCCAGCCTCGTCGAGATGCCCAGGGTGAAGGCGACTCCGATGGCTAGCAGTCCCAGCATGAACGCCCAGTCTGTCCAGGCGGCGCCGGCGATGGAGTTGTAGAAGCCCTGGAACGGGCCGTTGGCTGCGAAGCCGAGGAAGCCCGCCGTCGGTGATCCGCCGTGGATCCAGGCGTCGGGACCGAAGCGGTCGACGGCGCCGGTGTCAGGGTTGCGGCCGGTGGAGTATCCGAGAGCGAACAGCTTGTCGAGGAACGCCCACAGGAAGGTCCACCCGATGACGATCCTGAGCCCTCCGAGTGCGTAGCCTGCGGCCGGGCTCGGAACCGGCTCGGTCGTCAGACCCTGTTCGGCGGGTGCCTGTGTCGGGTGCCTGAGATGCTCTGCGAGCGAGGTCATCGCCAACTCCTTCGTCGGGGGGCTGCGTGCTCCCGTCCTGCTGACTGTGCCGTGTCGAGGCGCTCCGGCACAGCGGCACACGTCCTGACTTCACGGGCCATTGGTCCCCCGGGGTACCTGTCGGGCGACCCTGGCGGAAGTCAGTAGGCGCCGCGCACTATGACAAGGTCGGCCCGGGTCGGGCTGTAGTCCGTCGCTATCGAGGGGATGTCATGCACGACATGAACCCTCGTGAGCTCGTTGTCGGTGTCGACGGAAGCCAGGACAGCAACCATGCGCTCGCGTTCGCGATGCGCGAGGCGGGTCTGCGCCGAAGCAGTCTGCATGTCGTCACCGTGTGGGCCCTCCGGGACACCGCGACCGGCGCGGCGGCGTACGACCCCGACCAGCGACGCGAGCGTGCCCAGCACCTCCAGGATGCGGCGGTAGCGAGCGCCTTGAGCGAGGTCGAGGCACGGCCGGTGCTGATGCGAAGTGTCGTCAGCGGCGACGCCGGCACGGTCTTGTGCGAGATGGCGGTGGACGCCGACTACCTGGTGGTCGGCGGGGGGCAGGATGCATCCATGACGAGCGCTTTGGGGGCTGTCGGCGAGTTCTGTCTGCACCATGCGGGGTGCGCTCTCGTCGTGGTGCCACGTGCGGCGCCGCCTAGTGAAGCAGCTTGGCAGCCAGCACGGCGGCCTGGGTACGGCGCTCGAGCCCGAGCTTCATGAGGATGCTCGACACGTAGTTTTTCACCGTCTTCTCGGCCAAGAAGATGGCCTCGGCGATCTGGCGGTTCGTCAGACCCTCGGCGATCAGACCCAGGATCTTTCGCTCCTGCGCAGTAAGCTCGGCCAGCACGTCGGGCACCTCCGGCGGCCCTGACCGCAGGCGCTCGACCACTCGGAACGGGACCGCTGGATCCAGCAGGGACGGGCCGCCCGCGACGCGTCGCACGGCATCGACGAGGTCC
>JAWWPH010000355.1:0-3470 GCA_033850875.1 Nocardioidaceae bacterium
GGCGCCGATCCCCAGCAGCGCCATGCTCGGCAGCAGTTGGGAGAGGTAGCTGGCGTCGGCGGGTGCGACGGCGAGCAGTACGAGTGCGGTGGCCATCAGCACGAGTCCGGTCAGCGCAGCCGTGCGAGCGCCGAATGTGGTGATGAGCCTCTCGGAGTACCGCACCGACAGGGTTCCCATGCAGATGGTGACGGGCAGGAACGCCAGTCCGATCTCGAGCGCGTTGTAGTGGCGCAGGTGCTGCAGGTACAAAGTCCCGAGGAAGAAGGCGCCGAACATCGCGGCAGCTCCGATGAGCTGGATCAGGTTCGCCGCGACGAGGTTGCGAGAGCGGAACAGGGAAAGCGGCATGAGCGGGCTACGGGCGTAGCGCTGCCGCGTCACGAATGCGGCCAGCAGCGTGACGCTGACGGCGCCGAGCGTCAGCGTCTCGGGAGCGAGCCAGCCCCTCTCGGCAGCAGGCTTGACGATCGTGTACACCGAGAGCATCAGTGCGCCGGTGACCATCGCCGCCCCGGCGAGGTCTGCTCCGTGGCCGAAGCCGTGACCCGCGTCGCTCGGAACGAGCCTGAACGTCGCGATGGCGACCACCACACCGACCGGGACGTTGACGAAGAAGATCCAATGCCAGCTGATGGCCTGGGCGATCACACCGCCGGCGAGCAGTCCTACTGCGCCGCCGGCCGACGCGACGAATGCGAAGACACCGATTGCCTTGGCCTGCTCCTGTGGCGCAGGGAACATCGTCACGATCATGCCCAGCACGACCGCCGAGGTGAGTGCTCCTCCGGCGCCCTGAATGAACCTGGCGGCAACCAGCATCTGCTGGTTCACGGCCACTCCACAGGCGGCGGACGCCGTGGTGAAGACCGCGAGACCGATCAGGAAGATCAGCCGCCGCCCGATGAGATCGCCCAGCCGACCGGCGAGCAGCAACAATCCGCCGAACGCGATCAGGTAGGCGTTCACTACCCACGCCAAGGTGCTCGGAGTGAAGCCCAGATCGGCCCTTATCGCCGGAAGTGCGACGTTCACGATGGTCGCGTCCAGCACGATCATCAGCATGCTCCCGCACAAGACGTACAGGGCCGGCCAACGGGATGTGGAGATTTCTGCTGTCGAGGTCGTCATGCAGCAGACAATACCGAAGCTGATTCCTACTTCGCAACCACATACTCCTAAAAAACTAGTACGTGGTATCCTTCTGCCATGGGGACGACGAGAACGTACGGCGATTCATGCGGTGTTGCCCACGCGCTCGAGCTGGTCGGTGAGCGGTGGGCCCTTCTGGTGGTCCGGGAGTTGATGCTCGGTGCGAAGCGATTCGGGGACATCATGGACGGTTTGCCGGGGATCAGCCCCAACGTGCTCTCGCATCGGCTCGACGAGCTGGAGCGGGCGGGCCTGGTGACTCGCCACAAGCTGCCCAAGCCCGCCGCGGTATGGGTCTACGACCTCACGCCGTGGGCTCGTGACCTCGAGCCGATCATGCAGACCCTCGGACGGTGGGCAGCCCGAGACCCGGCCCACCGCAAGGATCTGCACTTCAGTCCGGCGTCGCTGATCCTGTCGCTGCGCACCAACTTCGACCCGTCGCTGGCCGACGGAGTGCGTCTGGTCGTCGCGTTGCGGTCGAACGACGAGACCTATGTCGCACGTGTCGCACGCAAGAGCCTGGCCATCGAATCGGGTGAAGCGGTCGAGGTCGACGCGACGATCACCGGCGACTCGCGCGCTTTCGCCTCGGTGGCCTACGGCGGCCGTCCGCTCGCCGACGCCGTCAGCACGGGAGACCTCATGGTCACGGGCTCGATGGCAGCGGCGGAATCCTTTCTGCACCTGTACACCCTGCCGCCCGCTGTGAGTGCGTGACACCTCCCTCGTCGACAGGCACGGGGGCGTGAAGATCCAGTCCCGTTTCCCGGCCGCCTGCCGGGCCTGCCCATCATCAAGCCCTCCGACTGCTCCGACCGAACAAGCCGGGTGAGGACACGTGGCCCGCCTGCGCCGTACGGACGGATAGATTGATGGATCAGCGTGGTTTCGACACGCGTTCCCGGTTGACCGCGGCCCGACGGTGCAGCAGCGCGCGCTCACCCTCGTTGCGGGTGCGCGAGGCTGCCTCGGTGAATGCCTCCGCTGCGTCGGCGTGCAGCCCGGACTGCTCGTAGAGGTCGCCGCGGACACTCGGGACCAGCGGGGAGTCACCGAGCGCGTCAGCGCCGACCTCTTCCAGGATGGCGAGCCCCGCACCAGGGCCGAACGCTCGGCCGTGCGCTACGGCGCGGTTCACCTCGACGACCGGCCCCGGTGCGGCCTCGGCGAGCACGTCGTACAGCGTCGCGATCTGGCGCCAGTCGGTGTCCTCGGCATGTCTCGCGTGGGCGTGCTGGGATGCGATCGAGGCCTGCAGGAAGTACTTGCCGACCGGCTTGCCTCCGGCCGCGAGCAGCTCGGCCTGCCGGAGGGCGGTCAGGCCGCGCCGGATGAGCAACTGGTCCCAGCTGGTGCGGTCCTGTGCCTCCAGCAGGACCGGTTCACCGTGCTCGTCGATCCGGGCACGCATGCGGGAGCCCTGGATCTCGAGGAGTGCCTGGAGCGCGAGGACCTCGGGCTCGTCGGGCGCGAGCGCCGCCAGCATTCTGGCCAGGCGCATCGCCTCGTTCGCGAGGTCGGGACGCATCCAGTCGTCGCCGGCGGTGGCGGAGTAGCCCTCGTTGAAGATCAGGTAGATCACGGCCATCACGTCGTCGAGGCGCCTGGTCCGGTCCGGGCCGGTCGGAAGCTCGAACTCCGCGCGAGCCTCGACGAGCGTCTTCTTCGCGCGCGAGACCCGCTGACCCATCGTGGATTCCGTGGTCAGGAAGCCGCGTGCGATCTCGCCGGTGGTGAGTCCGCCGACCAGGCGGAGGGTGAGCGCCGCCCGGGACTCGGGGGTGAGGGAGGGGTGGCAGGACAAGAAGATGAGGCGCAGCACGTCGTCCTCGATGTAGTCGACCTGTCCGTCGAGGTCCGGCATCTGCTCCTCCTCTCCCCGAGTCTGTGCGTGACCGAGCTCCTCGACCTTTCGGCGAAGAGTCTCGGCACGTCGGAGGTGGTCGATGCTGCGGCGCTTGGCGGTGGTCATCAGCCAGGCGGCCGGGTTGGTCGGGACACCGGCGCCGGGCCACTGTTCGAGGGCGGCCAGGAGTGCGTCCTGGGCGAGGTCCTCGGCGAGCTCGACGTCGCGGGTCATTCGGGTAAGGGCGCCGACGAGGCGGGCCGACTCGGCTCGCCACGCGGCGGTGATCGCCTCAGCGGTGGTGTCTGCCGGCACGGAGCCAGCGTAGTGAGCCTCCTGGGCCGAGGGAGGTCACCGTGGTCGGCGTGCGACCCCCTCGACCGTCCGGAGCTCATGCGTCAGCTGCCTCCGGTGGGGCCTCGGAGATCTGGCGCAAAGTGGCGACCATCGAGCACTCGGGCCAGTACTT
>JAWWPH010000404.1:0-2891 GCA_033850875.1 Nocardioidaceae bacterium
GGGTGCCTGCCCCCGCCGCACCGGCCAGGCCCTCATGCTGGCCTTCGACGCCTCCCGTACGCATACCCGGATCGGGGACCGGTTCGCGCTCCCCGGTGCACCGACGCCACTCACGCTGGTCGGCACGTACCGACTCCCGACAGGCGGAGGCGCCCAGTTCAAGCCCATCCGGTTCAGGAGCCTGCTTCCCCAGCCCTCCCCGTCCGGGCCGCCATCGCCCTACGTCCCGAGCCCGTTCGTCGTCACGCCGAGCACCGTGACCGGACTCTCCGCCGGGCACTGGTTCGTCCGTGCTGACTACCGGCTGAGTGTTCCGGCCGACACGACGCTCGACGACCTGCAGGCGGCCGTCGCGGAGGTCGCCGGCCTGCGCGACGGGTTGCGTTCGGACCGGCTGGCAGCCGGCCTCAGTCTCGAGCGCGGGAACGTCCTGCGGCCGATCGTCGACCAGGCGCGGCAGCGTCGGGCCACCGCCGAACAGACCGTGTCGCCGGCCGTGGTGTCGCTGATCCTGGTCGCCCTCGTGCTGCTGGTGAGGCTGCTGTCGGCTGCGATGGAGCTGCGGCGACCCGAGCTCGCCCTGGCGGCGTTGCGCGGCATCGACCGCGGGCAGCTGTGGGTGCTCGGGATGGTGGAACCGGCGCTGATCCTTGCGGTCGCAGCGCCGGTCGGAGTGTTCGTCGGATACGTGTCGGAGGTCGCCTTGAGCTCGGCCTGGCTGGTGCCGGGCCTGCCCGTGCGGTTCGGCCCGGCCAGCGCCGAGTTCGCCGTCGGCGTGCTCGCCGTCAGCCTGGTCGGGGCCGCAGTCGTCGTGCGCTCCGCGACCGACGAGCCGCTCAGCGTGCAGATCGCCAACGTCCGTCGGCCGGTGCGGTCACGCCGCTGGGTCGGGCTCCTGCGCGCGGCGCTGGTCGCCGCCGCGCTGGCGATGCTGACCGCGGCGCTGTGGTCGGGGCGGCCGTCGCAGCCGAACGCGGCCGACCTGCTCCTGCCGGTCGTGCTGGCAGGGGCCACGGGCGTAGTCGCCACCATGACGGCGGGGGTCGCGGCGAAGTGGTGGACTCGGTGGACGGCGACCAGGCGGGGTCTCGCCGCGTACATCGCCTCCCGGACCATCGCGCGCAGGCGTGAGGGCACCTGGCTCGTGCTGCCGATGGCCGTCGCCTTGGCCATCGCGGTCTTCGCCGCGGGCATCTACTCGACCGCGGCGGACTGGCGTGCCAGCCAGGCGGCGACCATGGTCGGGGCCGACATGTCGTTCGCGGTGAGCCTCCCGCTCTCCCGCGCGGTCGCGATCACGCATCAGCTCGATCCGGACGGACGGTGGCTGATGGCTGCGGGCGCCGACTCCGACATCAACGGGCCGAAGGTCGTCGTCGACGCGCCGAGGCTCGCGAGGGTCGCGGTCTGGCCGAGGTCCTGGACGCCCGGCCTGAGCGTGGCGCAGGTGGCTGACCGGCTGTCCCCCCTTCGCCCGGCTCTGACCCTGACGGGAAGGCGTCTGCGGATGACCGTCGACAACCGTGTCGGGGGCGGGGCGGTCCTCGTGGGCGTCGACCTGGCGGCGCCGTTCGGGCAGGCCAGGCAGATCTTCGTCGGGCCCTTCCCACCGGGCGCCAGCACCTTCGGCGCCTCGACGCCCTACTGCAGTCGGACGTGCGAGGTGAAGGGCCTCACAGTCAGCGGTCCGGGCGCTGTCGCCCGGGCGATGAGGGGCAGTCTCACGATCAGCCGGTTCCGGTTCGACGGCCGGCCTGTCAGGTACTTCTCGGCGATCGGCTGGCGACCGGTGGCCGACCCTGCGTTCGGGGGACCACCTCCGGCGATCACCGGCACGCGGTCGTCGCAGGGCGCGCTGGCTCTGTCCATCGACTCGTCCGGCCGCAAGGTCGTCGCCGAGGTCGCTCCGCGGGACCTCCCGCCGGTACCGCCCGTCGTGCTCGGCCGGACCGCCTCCCCCAAGGTGGTGGCTCGGCAGGGCAACGAGCTGAAGGTGGCGACGGCCGTGGGAGGCAGTGCGGTCGTATCGCCGATCGCCACCAGCGAGTCGACGCCCTTCTTCGGGCCCGCTGGGATGCTGGTCGACGACACGACGTACACGCGCGACAACGCGGTCTTCGACCTCGAGACGACCGTGCACATCCTCGCGCGCTCGGACACGCCTTCGAAGATCCTGGCCGAGCTCGCGGCGCGCGGGATCACGCAGCGTACGACCCTGGACCAGGTACGTCACACCCTCGATCAGGATGCGTACGCGCTGGCTCTCAACCTCTACCTCGTCGTCACCGCGATCGTTCTGCTGCTGGCCTTCGCCGGGCTGGCTGTCGCCATGGCCGTCTCGATCCCGACGCGTCGCCGGGACGCCGCGTCCATGCGCGTGGTCGGCGTCCCTCGGCGGTCGATCGTGGCGGCTGTCGTCCTCGACACCGCCGCCGTCGTGGGCGCCGCGACGGTTGCCGGCATTGCCGCAGGCGCGCTCTCGCAGTACGTGGTCGTGCACACGCTGACGCTCGGGTACGTCGACTCCATCTTCACGCCACGCGTGCTGCCCTCCCTCGACCTGCGCTTCGTCGCCGAGCTCCTCGTGGTCGCTGCGGTCGTCCTGGTCGCCATCGCTGCCCTGCTCGGCGGCCTCACCGTCCGCGGCGCCAGGACCGCGACTCTTCGCGACAACGGCTGACCCCGAGAGGTCGCTGGTGTCCCGTCGAGGGGTCGCTGGTGTCCCGCGGCAGTACCGAAGAGTCCCTGACGAAGCGATGGAACTCCTGAACCTGAACCAAGCGACTCCGAGAGGGACCCAACGAGCCGCGGGGGGGACGAGAGCCACGTCCTCGCGGGGCGAGGACGTGGCTCTCGGGCGGGGAACTAGAGGCCGCCGGCCCCCCGTACCA
>JAWWPH010000408.1:0-4770 GCA_033850875.1 Nocardioidaceae bacterium
GGGCCTCGGTGGTGTTGGCCCGCTCGAGGACGCCGGGGTTGGTCTCGGCGACCATCTTCTCGCAGTAGTCGACCCCGACCAGGTTCTCCTGGAAGATGTTGTGGTCGAACATGTACTCGGCGGCCTCGCCGAGGTTGACGATCCACTCGCCGAGATGCGGCGGCTTGACGCCGTACGCCATGTTCTGCGCGTAGCACGAGCAGGTCGCGTGGTTGTCGCCGCAGATGCCGCAGATGCGGCTGGTGATGAAGTGGGCGTCGCGCGGGTCCTTGCCCTTCATGAAGATCGAGTAGCCGCGGAAGATCGACGACGTGCTGTGGCACTCGACGACCTCCCGCTGCTTGAAGTCGATCTTGGTGTAGATGCCGAGGCTGCCCACGATGCGGGTGATCGGGTCCCACGCCATCTCGACGAGGCCGTTGTCGCTGTCTTTGGTGGAGGTGGGGCTGGGGATGGTGGACGTCATTTGCTCGCCTTCCGGCCGGTTTCGGGACGGTGCTGCCCACGGGAGCCCGGTGAGCGGCACCAGGGATGGAGCGCTGCTGCTACCAGGTCCGCGTTGCGCCCGTGGTCAGCTGGCGCCCCTTGTGACGCCACTTCGGTTCCTTGTCGACGGTGCGTGTCGTGATCGTGCGGAGCCGGCGGATGGTCGCCCCGTAGGCGCCGACGGCCGCGGTCGAGAACTTCCCGCCCGGCGGCTCGTCCATGAACGGCATGAACTTGTCCGGGAAGCCGGGCATCGTGCAGCCGATGCAGATGCCGCCGACGTTCGGGCAGCCGCCCATCCCGTTCATCCAGCCGCGCTTCGGGACATTGCACTTCACGACCGGGCCCCAGCACCCGAGCTTGACGATGCACTTCGGAGATCCGTACTCCGTGGCGAAGTCGCCCTGCTCGTAGTACCCGGCCCGGTCGCAGCCTTCGTGGACCGTCTGGCCGAAGAGCCAGGTCGGTCGCAGTGCCTCGTCGAGCGGGATCATCGGCGCCTGCCCGGTGGCCATGTACAGCAGGTAAGTCAGCGTCTCGGAGAGGTTGTCGGGCTGGATCGGGCACCCGGGGACGCACACGATCGGGATGCCCGCCTTGGACTTCCAGTCCCAGCCGAGATAGTCGGGGACGCCCATCGCCCCGGTCGGGTTGCCTGCCATGGCATGGATGCCGCCGTAGGTCGCGCAGGTGCCCACCGCGACGACCGCGGTCGCCTTCGGCGCCAGCCGGTCCAGCCATTCGCTGGTGGTCATCGGCTGGCCGGTGTCGGGGTTGTTCCCGAACCCGCACCAGTATCCGTCGGCGTGCAGTCTCTCGTTGGGGATGGACCCCTCGACGACGAGAACGAACGGCTCGAGCTCACCGCGGTCGGCCTTGAAGAACCACTCGAGGAAGTCGTCGGCGCCGCCGTTGGGGCCGCACTCGAAGTCGATCAGCGGCCAGTGGACCGCGATCTGCGGGAGACCCGGCAGGGCGCCGAGGGCGATCTCCTCGATGCTCGGCTGCGTCGCCGCGGTCAGCGCGACGGAGTCACCGTCACAGCTGAGCCCGGCATTGATCCACAGAACGTGGATGAGAGTCTGTTCGGCGGCGATGGCTTCGGCAGTCTGCATGCATGCCACGCTCTCTGGGCTGGACGCTCAACCCGGAAACGTGGGCCTCGCGGCCCACTCTTTTTGGCGTTGCAGCCTGTCTACTCCGTGCGGAAATGCAGTGTCAAGCATCCGTGGAGCGGGTCGGGGCCGGTGTCGCCGCGGGTGCCGGGATCGATGCCGCGAGCCGCTCTCCGCCCGCGACGGAAAGCTCCTCTAGCCACGAGTACCAACCGTCGAGTCCGTCGCCGGTCTTCACCGAGAGCGCAAGGATCCGCAGCCCCGGGTTGAGGCTGCGGGCGCGGGACGCGCAGGCTTCGACGTCGAAGTCGACGAAGGGCAGCAGGTCGGTCTTGTTGACCACGACCAGGTCGGCGGCCGCGAACATGTGCGGGTACTTCAGCGGCTTGTCGTCCCCCTCGGTCACCGAGATGACCACCACCTTCGCCGTCTCGCCCAGGTCGAACAGCGCCGGGCACACGAGGTTGCCGACGTTCTCAACGAACAGGAGGGACCCGGTCGGCGGGTCGAGCGCATCCAGTCCCCGGCGCAGCATGTCCGCGTCGAGGTGGCAGCCCGCACCGGTGTTGATCTGCACGACCTCGCAGCCCGTCGCGCGGATCCGCTCCGCGTCCAGGAGAGTCTCCTGGTCGCCCTCGATGACGGCCAGCCGACGGTGTACCGCCAGGTCGTCGATCGTCCGGACCAGCAGGCTGGTCTTCCCGGAGCCGGGCGAGCTCATCAGATTGACGGTACTGATGCCCCGCGCGCTGAGCTCGGCCCGGTTGTGCGCCGCCAGCGCGTCGTTCTTCGCGAGCACCCGCTGCTCGATGTCGATGGTGGTCGTCGGGGTGGTGGTGGGGGTGTGGTGGTCGGCGCCGCCATGGGAATGCGGGTGCCCGGCGGCTGCGTGCTGGTCGGCGCCGCCATGCGAATGCTCGTGCGCGGCGCCTGCGTGGTGGTGGGCGTTGCCGGTGGTGGACTCGCCACCGGACAGGGCCGTCACCCGGGGACCGGACTCGTCACCGCATCCGCAGGTCGTGCACATCCTCAGGCCACCTCCACGGACTTGATCACGAGGTCACGCCCCGCGGTGACCTCCACGTCGGCGCTGCCGCACGGGCAGAGCAGGACGAGGTCGGCCAGCGTGAAGTCCGACCCGCAGTCCCGGCAGTGGGCTTCTCCGGGGCGCTCGTCGATGTCGAGGCGCGCTCCCTCGAGGACGGTCTGGCCGCTGGCGATCTCGAAGCAGAAGCGCATCGCGTCCGCGACGATACCGGACAGCGTGCCGACCTCGACCCGTACGCTCACGACGCGCCGCGTGCCGACGTGCTCGCTGACCGCGTCGACGACGCTCTGCGTGACGGCGAGCTCGTGCACGGAGGGCACCCCCTTGCCCTCACCGTAGGTGTGGGGCCGGCACAGGAGCAACGCCGGCCAGAGAATTTTCTCGCACCAGGTGCATCCAGACGAGCACCTCCGCCGGAAGTACGGGGAAAGGGCGCGCACGGGGCTCCGGATCGACCGGCTCTGCGGCGCGCTACCTCTGACCGAAGGGATGTTCCATGCACTACCCGATCTCCCGACTGGCGCTCGGCGGCGCCGCGGCGCTGACCGCGCTGACGCTGACGGTTCCGGCGGCGTCCGCGACGAGCACCTACGACGGCCATGCGCACAACTACGGCCACACGCGCGTCGTCGTCGCCAAGCCCGTCACCACGCTGCTCACCGGGGCCGGCATCAAGGTCGCGCCGACCGGAGCGGCGACGGCCCGGCCGTACCGGCACACGGTGGCGGCGTCGTTCCCGATCAGGAAGATCCGCGACCACAAGATGGTGTTCCTGCACAGAGGTGGCCTGCGCTTCTCCGGTGGCGGGGCGTCGATCACCACGGCGAGGTTCACCGTGTCCCTTCCCAGGCTCCGGGTCACCGGTCGCGTCAGCGGTTCGAAGGTCGGCCAGGTCGGCCGCGTGGTCCTGTTCACCATCCACAAGACGGACCGGCCGCGGCTCGGCGACGCCAAGCTCGAGCTGACCGGCACCGCGGCGAAGGCGTTCAACGCCACATTCGGGGTGAAGGCCTTCTCCAGTGGCGACACCTTCGGCTACGCCACGGTCAGCCCGCGCTGAGGCGCGGGCCTTCCTGGGGGGACAGGGGCCGGGTCGGCGGCGGAGGGGCTCCGCCGCCGGCCCGGTCCTTCCGCGTACGACGGCTATAGTTCCGGCGTGAGCGCCCCCGGTGTCACCCTGACGTGACGACCGGCGACGTGGACGCGGCCGAGTCGGTCGAGAAGTCGTTCGCCCGTGGGGACGACGCCGCGCTCGCCGTGGCGTACGAGCGCTGGGGAGGCCTGGTGTACTCGCTTGCCCTGCGCTGTCTCGGTGACCACGAGGACGCCGGTGACGTCACCCAGCAGGTGTTCGTGCAGGCGTGGCGGTCGCGGGAGCGGTACTCGCCTGGAACCGCTCCTCTGTCGGCCTGGCTGGTCGGGATCGCGCGACATGTGATCGCCGACCAGCATGCGGCTCGGGCCCGGGCCACCTCGATCACCTCTCGGGTCGGTGCGCAGTACACGCCCGCGACCGAGGAGTCCGATGTCGATGCGTTGGCAGACCGGCTGCTCCTCGCGACGGAGCTCAACGGGCTCCCCGACACCCCGCGCGAGGTGATGCGGCTCGCCTTCTTCGACGGCCTGACGCACGCCCAGATCGCCTCACAGCTCGACCTGCCGCTGGGAACGGTGAAAAGCCACGTCCGGCGTTCCCTGGAGCGCTTGCGGAGTCGATTGGAGGGTCATCGTGACATTCGCTGACGACCCTCGACCGAACGCGGCGAGCCCCGGACATGTGGACAGCGAGACGCTCGCCCTGCTCGCCCTCGGTGAGCCCGTGCCCGACGACGTCTCGGCGCACGTAGCCGGGTGCGACAGGTGCGGCCGCGAGGTCGAGTCGCTGCGACCGGTGGTCGCCATCGGCCGGGCACTGCAGCCGGAGGACCTGGTCACCACGGCACCCCCTGCACACGTCTGGGAACGGATCGCCGCCGAGACCGGGGTCGGCGGCGCACCGTCGGCTCCGAAGGCCACCCTGGTCCGTCCCCAACCCCGGGCCGGCCGGGGTGAGGCGGCGCGAGAGCGCCCCGCGCCGTCGATCGGAAGCCGCCGACTCGCGTGGGTGCTCGCTGCCGCGGT
>JAWWPH010000203.1:0-3973 GCA_033850875.1 Nocardioidaceae bacterium
CGCGGTGATGTCGTTCAGGACATCCAGCTTTCAGGCACGAATAAATCTCAGCTCTACAAGAACCGGCTCCTCCAGCGAGGTGCGGTCGTCCTGAACCGGCACGGCGAGAGGTTCTTCCGTCGACACCCCGCCGTGAAGCGCACGCTCCGCAGCGGGTACTACGCGGTCAACAAAGCGTCGACGTCACCACAGATGTCGCAGACCGAGCGCGCTCGCCTGATCGAGTTCTACCGGCCACACAACGCTCGGCTGCTCGACATGCTGGCGCGGTTGCAGGTCACCATGCCGAGCAACTGGTCGACGGCCACCTGAGAGGCAACAGCCACATTCGACGGGCGACGCTGGCCTGTCCCAAGCGACGTGGCACGGATCGATCCAACGTCGACGACGGAGTCACGTCGCCGAGGGCGTCCGCCGGCTTCCTTGACCGTGAGCGTGCAGGCTGCCAGGCTGCCCGCGTGCCGAGCCGTCTCGTCGTGCTGGGGAGCTGCGGAGCCTGGCCAGAGCCTGGGCGCGCGTGCAGTGGCTTCGTTGTCGAGCACCACGGCTTCCGGGTCGTGCTCGACCTGGGCTACGGCACCTTCTCCCGACTCGCCGGCTGGATAGGGTCGACGGTCGCCGACGGCGTCGACGCGGTCGTGGTGACCCACAGTCATCCGGACCACATGGTCGACCTCCATGCCCTCTTCCGGGCTCGGTGGTTCGGCCGCAGGGGTGCCCGCGCCGTGCCGGTCTTCGCAGCGGAAGGGGTCCTCGAACGTCTGACCTGCCTGGAGGACGACGACGTCGACGACATCACCGCCGTGTTCGACATGCATCCCCTTCCCGCAGACCCGTACGACGTCGGCCCCTTCAGCCTCAGCAGCCGGCTGCTGCCTCATTTCGTGCCCAACGCAGGTGTACGGCTGTCCTCGGAAAGCCTCACCGTCGCCTACACCGGCGACACCGGACCCGATCCGGGCTTGGCGCTGCTCGGCCGTGATGCAGATCTCTTCATCGTCGAGGCGAGCGACCGCCAGCAGGAAGCGGCGACGGTACCGGCAGCAGAGGGTGGCTCCCTGCACATGACCGGCCGTGAAGCGGGTCAGGCAGCGGCGGAGGCCAACGCCCGCAGACTGATGCTCACGCACTTCTGGCCGGACAACGACCGCGAGGAGACGCGCAGGGCCGCTGAGGCGGTCTACTCCGGCGACGTCATCGTCGCCACGGAAGACCTCGAGGTGTCGTTGCCGTAGGACCACTTGCGAGCTCTCCAAGCGGTCAGCTCGGGTACCGATTGCTCATGCTGACAGGATCGGTGCGTGGACATGACAGGCGCTGCACTCTCGCGGCTGTACTACGACGAAATCGTCTGGCCGGCGATCGCCGCCCACTGGCCGGGTCTGCCGCATGCCGCCGGTCGGCTCGGGAGCGGGTCAGAAGTACTCGGCTTCGACGATGACATGTCACGGGACCACGACTTCGGCCTGCGGGTGAACCTGCTCGTGCCGCGCGGCGTGAGTGGGCAGATCGATGCCTACCTGGACTCGGTGCTGCCCGACGCGTTCTACGGCTATCCGATCCGCTTCGCCACGACATGGGACCCGCAGGTACGGCATCGGGTCCAGGTGGACGACGTCCGCACCTTTGTGGCCTCGCGTACCGGCGTCAACGCTGCCGATGTGTTGTCCGTTCCGGACTGGCTGTCGCTGACCGGACAGGCCGTCCTCGAGGTGACCGCCGGACCGGTGTTCGTCGACACAGCCGGTGACCTGACCTCGGCCCGCCGGCGCCTCGCCTGGTACCCCGATGACCTCTGGGCCTACGTCGTGGCGACCGACTGGGCACGGATGGCTCAGGAGCTGCCGTTCGTCGGCCGAACCGCGGACCGCGGGGACGACCTCGGCTCCCGCGTGATCTCCTCGCGGCTGGTGGCCGTGGCGATGCACCTCGCACACCTGCTCGAACGGCGTTGGTCGCCGTACGCGAAGTGGACGGGCACGAGCCTGACACGACTGCCATCAGCCAACGCAGCGACCACGCCGTTGCTTCGAGCCGTCGAGGCGCGGGACTGGCGAGCCCGAGAGCAGGGACTGGCCGACGCATTGCGGATCCTGTGCCGGCTGCAGCGAGACGTCGGGCTCCCTGCGGTCGACGACCCCATCGAGCCGTTCTGGGACCGGCCGTACAGCCGCATCCGCGATGAGGTGGTGACCAGCCTCGAGGACTCCATCACCGACCCTGCGGTCCGAGCTCTGCCGCGGGGTGTCGGCTCGGCCGAGCAGTGGAGCCACAACGTCGACGTTCTGGTCGACCCCCGGCGACGCCTCAGGCCGCCTGGGACCGGTGGGCCCGGTCGAGCCACTCCGTGACCAGCGCGCGCATCAGTCCGGGCTGCTCGTGGGGAAGAGCGTGACCCGCGTGGTCGAGCACCGCGAAACAGGCGTGAGGGAAGTGCTCGAGCAGCTCCCACGCCCGGGCATACCCGACTGTGGAGTCCTGACGCCCGGTCACGAGTAGCGTCGGGTGGCGGTACGGACCCGCTTCCTGTGGTTGCTCCGTGAGCTCCCACCGCTTGCCGATCCGTGCCAGCGCGGACTGGTCGGCGAGCTGGATAGCCGGTTCGACGTACGACTCGTACCGCGCCAGGGTCTGCGGCGTCTGCACGGTGAAGTAGTCACGGAACTCAGCGGTGCCGAGGCTGCCCGAGCCGACTGCGATCTCGTGGTCCGGTACATCGTGGATGCCAGCCAGCAGCGGGCACAGCAGGGCCAGCCCGACCACCTGGTCAGGCCTGCGGGTGGCGATGGCGTGTGCGTAGTAGCCGCCGACCGAGTGTCCGACGACCAGCAACGGCTTCGAGCCGATCACCCCGTCCACGAACCCCACGAGGACGTCGAGGACGTCGTCCGCGCTGGCGATCGACTCCGGAGCGGGAGTCCGCCCCATGCCCGGTAGGTCGGGGTAGATGCGGCGGTACCCGTTGGCCGCCTCGAACACGGGCTCCAGACACGCCATCACCTCACGGTGGTCGACTCCCGCCCCGTGCAGCGTGATCACGGGCGCGCCCTCACCGTGCTCGACGTAGTGCACCGGTACATTTCCCACCACATACTCCACCCGCGACACGGTACTGGGGAGCGATTCCGGCCCGGCAGGCCATTCGTGCGCGGGAGTGGCGAACCCGTGAGCAGGGTCGGTCGCGCCAGGGCGGCGACTCACCACCCGCCTGCAAAGGGACTCACCCACCTGGACTGGGGAGGTGCTAGCCCTCCGGAAACAAGGGGTGGTCACGCCCTGGCATCGCTATCGGCTCGCTGGTTCAATGGTGCACAGTCCTGGCTGATCGGCGGTTCAGGCGCCGTGCAGTCTGGAATCGGGAGCGGGACCGGTGCAGAGTCCCGGAGGCGGGAGCGCCGTGGGCAGGGGCAACCAGACTGGCGTCTGCAGCGAACGGTCCGACTGCTGTGCGACCCATGTGCACTGGTGCACACAGCAGTGTGTCGACTCGCAACACAGGATCTTGGTCGCACCTGCGCGAGGGCGGGGGTGCCGATGGTGACTCAGTCAGACTGCGGTAGTCGAGTCGGAGGGCAGGTGATGGCGCCGCGCGTCCACCCGACCGCGGAGGCTCCGGGATGAGGGCCATCGCGGTCTTGTCGAGGTTGTCCCTTCAGCGTCGTTTCGGATCGGTCGCGATCCTGTCGGTCCTCTTGGCACTGTCGGGGACATTGGTCCTTGCCGTCATCGCCGGCGCCCTGCGCGATGGCACCGCCATGGACAGGCTGCGGTCAGCGAGTCGACCCGCCACTGCTGTGGTCCTCCCCAACATCGCGCAGTCGTCGGTTACTCGTTATGCCGTCGACTGGCATCGGATCGCAGCGCTGCCTGAGGTCGCTGCCTTGGCTGTGACCTCCATCAACGACCCCTACGAGATCAAGGGTATCGACTTCGGCGACGTCGGATTTCCAGCAGCAAGCCCCGACGCCTTCGT
>JAWWPH010000487.1:0-5714 GCA_033850875.1 Nocardioidaceae bacterium
CGTCGACCTGCAGGTACTCAAGGCGGCGGGTGTCACGTTCGTGCGGAGCATGCTGGAGCGCGTCATCGAGGAGCGGGTCGGGGGCGACCCGGCTCGGGCGGCCGAGATCCGCGCGCAGCTCGGTGACACGCTCGGTGCCTCGATCCAAGACATCGGGCCTGGCTTGGAGGAGGCGCTCGCCGCCCTCGACGTCCTCCGCGAGAACGGGCTGTGGTCGCAGTACCTGCAGGTGGGCCTCGGGACGTACCCGGAGGTGTTCACGAAGGGTGCCGTGCTCTCGAGTGTCGGGCACGGGTGGGACGTCGGCGTCGCCGGTATCTCTTCGTGGAACAACCCGGAGCCGGAGCTCGTGCTCGTCGTCGACAGCTCGGGCAACCCTCGCGGCGCCACCCTCGGCAACGACGTGAACCTCCGCGACATCGAGGGCGCGAGTGCCCTGCTGCTGCCGCTGGCGAAGGACAACAACGCGTCGGCAGCCCTCGGGCCGTTCATCCGGCTCTTCGACGCCGACTTCGGCCTCGAGCAGGCGGCCCAGACCACGATCACGATGCGGATCGACGGTGAGGACGGCTTCGAGCTGGAGGCGGCCGCGCCCCAGGCCGAGATCTCCCGCCCCGTGTCCGACCTGGTCGCCTCGACGATCAACCGGCGCCATCAGTACCCCGACGGGCTGGTGCTGTTCTGCGGTACGCCGTTCGCACCGACGAAGGACCGCGACGCACCGGGAATGGGCTTCACCCACCACGACGGTGACCTCGTGTCGATCAGCTCACCGGAGCTGGGAACGCTCGTCAACACGGTGGCACCCAGCGAGTCGGCTCCGGTGTGGGACTTCGGCATCCGTGACCTGATCCGGTCGCTCAGCGCCCTGTCGTGAGCACCCCTGCGCGGACCGCGGTCGTCGCGGTCACCGACACGGCGGTGCCCGACGAGACCCTCGAGCGCGCGCTCGCCGACGAGGTCGGCGCGACGTACAACAGCTGCGCCGACGGCCTCGACGTGGCTTCCTGCCTGACCGACGCCGACGTGGTGCTCACCAACTTCGTCCCCCTCGGCCACGACGAGCTGAGCCTGGTCCGAACCGGCGCCGTGGTGATCAGGTACGGGGTGGGCGTCGACAACGTGGACCTCGCGGCTGCCGCCGAGCTCGGGCTGCGCGTGGCCAACGTGCCGGACTACGGCGCCAACGTCGTCGCCGACCACGCCGCCCTGCTGACCGGGATGCTCGTTCGGCGGATACCGCGGTTCGACCGGCGGATGCACGACGGCTCCACGCCCGACCTCACCGAGTTCGGCCCTGTCCGCAGCCTCGAGAGCCTCACGGTCGGCTTGGTCGGCGCCGGCCGGATCGCGCAGCTCACCGCCGCACGACTGCAGGCGTTCGGGCTGACGGTCATCGCCGCCGACCCGTTCGCCGACGAGGCGGCACTGGCGGCGCAGCACATCCGCCTCACCAGCCTCGACGACCTGCTCTCGGGCTCCGATGTCATCTCGCTGCACGCCCCGCTCACCGCCGAGACGACCTCCCTTCTCGACGACGCGGCCTTCGCGGCCATGCGTGACGGGGTCTTCGTCGTCAACACCGCGCGCGGCGGCCTCATCGACACCGACGCCCTCGTGCGGGCCCTGGACTCCGGGCGGGTGGCGGGCGCCGCCCTCGACGTCACGGACCCCGAGCCCCTTCCCGCCGACTCGGCCCTGCGCAGGCGCGACAACGTCGTCCTCACCCCGCACGTCGCCTTCTACTCGACCGAGTCGATGGCCCGGCTGCAGCGCCAAGCCGTCGAGGAGGCCCGTCGCGCCCTCCTCGGTGAGGCGCTGCGGTCCCCGGTACCGCTGCCCGAGCTCGAGACCTCCGATCGCGAAGGACGACCATGACCGTGCACTGCTACTCGTTCATCGACGGACAGTTCCGCACCGAGGCCGACACGTTCGAGCGCCGCAACCCGGCGAACGGGGAGCTGGCGGCGGTGGCCGAGCTCGCCGACGCCGCCACGGTCGACGCCGCCGTCGCTGCCGCGGTGAGCGCGTTCGAGACCTGGCGCTGGAGCACCGGCTTCGAGCGCGGGCACCTGCTTCGCGAGCTGGCCCGGCTGTCGCTGGAACGCCTGGAGGACCTCGCGACCAGCATGACGCTCGAGCTCGGCAAGCCGTTGGACGAGGCCCGCGGAGAGGTCCGGAAGTTCGCGGACGCCATGGCGTTCTACGGCGAGGAGGCCGAACGGATCTTCGGCCAGACCGTCCCCAACCGCAGCAACGACTACCTCAGCGTCGTGGCGAAGGAGCCGATCGGGCCCGTCGCCGCGATCACCCCCTGGAACTACCCCGTCGAACTGCTGGGCTGGAAGCTCGGAGGCGCCCTCGGCGCCGGCTGCACGATGGTGATCAAGCCGTCGGAGTACACGCCCGGTGCGGCCCAGATCGTGATGGAGTGCATCCGGGACGCGGGCTTCCCACCCGGTGTGGTCAACGTCGTGTACGGCGCAGGCGAGGTCGGAGCAATGCTCGCGGGTCACCCCGACATCGCCAAGCTGGCGTTCACGGGATCGAACGCGACCGGGCAGAAGCTGTTCTCGACGGTGCAGGGCGTGACGCGGCTGACCATGGAGCTGGGCGGCAGCTGCCCCATGCTGGTCTCGGAGCACGCCGACCTCGACCTCGCGGCTGCCGGTGCGGTGCGGCGGGCGTTCCGCAACGCCGGCCAGATCTGCATCGCCGTGAACCGCATCTATGTCGAGGAGCCGGTCGCCGACGCGTTCGTCGAGCGCGTCGTCGCGCTCACCGACAAGCTGACCGTGGGCGACGGGTTCGCGGACCCGGGCGCCGACGTCGGCCCGGTCGCGATGGACGAGATCTACGAGCGCACGACCGCACACGTCGACGACGCTCGCAGGCGCGGGGCGCGCATCCTCACGGGCGAGCAACCCCACCCGGCGGGCGGGCTCTTCCTCAACCCGGTCGTCGTCGCCGACGCGCCGCCCGACTCCGACATCATGACCCGGGAGACGTTCGGCCCGGCCGTCGGGATCGCGTCGTGCGGATCGCTCGACGAGGCGGTCGAGCGCGCCAACGCGGTCCCCGGCGGGCTCGCTGCCTACCTGTACACCGAGAACCTCGGCGAGGCCATGCGCTACGCGGCCCGGCTCGACTTCGGCAACGTCGGCGTCAACACGACCGACGCCGGCATCATCAACGCCCCGTACGGAGGACGCCGGGAGTCCGGCTTCGGGTACGAGCACGGCAGGGAGGGGCTCGAGGGGTACCTCCAGCTGAAGCACGTACGCATCCGGCACAGCCACGACTAGCGAAGCGACGCAGCCACGACCACACTTCCCCCACGGACGAAGGAGCCTCACATGCTGATCGGTCTTGACCTCGGTACCTCGGCCTGCAAGGTCATCGCGGTCGACGACGACGGACGAGTCGTCGCGAAAGCGAGCCGCGACTACCCGATGATCAACCGGCGGCCGGGATGGGCCGAGCAGGAGCCGGAGCTGTGGTGGACCGCCGCCGGCGAGGCCATGGCCGACGTGACGGCCCAGCTTCCCGAGGACGGTGCGGAGGTGCGAGGCATCGGGCTCTGTGGCCAGATGCACGGTCTGACGGCACTGAACGCCGACGGCGAGGTGATCCGCCCGGCCATCCTCTGGAACGACCAGCGCGCGGCAGCGCAGTGCGACTGGATCACCGAGCAGGCGGGCGGACTCGACGAGCTGCTGAGGATGACGCGCAACCGGATGCTCCCAGGCTTCACCGGGGGCAAGATCATCTGGCTGCGCGACCACGAGCCGGACAACTACAAGCTGATGACGCGCCTGCTCAACCCGAAGGACTACCTCCGCTACCGGCTGACCGGCGACTTCGCGACCGAGGTGTCCGACGCCTCCGGTACCGGCCTGTTCGACGTCGAGCACCGTACCTGGTCGACGGAGCTGCTCGACAAGATCGGTATCGACCCCGCACTGCTGCCCGAAGCGGTCGAGTCCACCGAGCAGACCGGTACGCTCGCGCCGGACCTCGCGTCGCAGTGGGGCCTCCCGGAGTCGACTCCGGTCTTCGGGGGCGGTGGCGACGCTGTCATCCAGACCACGGCGATGGGTCTGATCGAGCAGGGCTCGGCCGGCTTCACGATCGGTACCGCGGGCATCGTCGCGGGGGGCCTGTCCAGCTGCCCGGACAACCCCGACGGCCGGGTCCAGGTGTCCTGCGGCAACGAGCCGGGGCGCTGGCACATCATGGGCGTCACGCTGAGCGCGGGCGGGGCGCTGCAGTGGTTGCGTGACGCGCTGATCCCGCTGAACACGTCCTCGCGGCTGACCTTCTCTGACATGGTGGCGCTCGCCCGCGAGATCGAGCCCGGAGCGCAGGGGGTCCTGTTCCTGCCGTACCTGCTGGGCGAGCGGTCACCGCACGTCGCCCCGGACGCCAGCGCCTCCCTCGTCGGGCTGAGCCAGTTCCACCACGCGGGGCACATCACCCGGGCCGTCATCGAGGGCGTGTTGATGAACATGCGCGAGATCCTGGAGGTCTGTGTCGAAGCCGGCCTGCAGACCGACCGCATCACCGCATCGGGCGGGGCGACCGTCGAGCCGCTCTGGCTGCAGACGCTCGCCGACGTCCTCGGCCGCGACGTCGTCACCGTGACGGGCGCGAGCGAGGGCGGAGCGTACGGCGCTGCACTGACGGCGGGGGTCGGGGCCGGCGTCTGGCCAGACCTGAGCGCGGCCCTGAAGCAGGTCCGTGTCGAGGACACGTACACGGCCGACGACAAGGCAGCCGCCCGCTACGACGTCGTCTTCCAGGCGCACCGGGCGTTGTACGACGCCCAGCAGAAGACGTACGAGCTCGTCGCGACGCTCGGGTCCCCCGAGGACACCTGATGGAGGCGGAGCTCACGCCGCAGGACCGGGCCAAGCGCAACGTGGGTATCGCCGCGGTCGAGCGGTACGTGACGCCGGGGATGCTGCTCGGCCTGGGCTCCGGGACCACCAGCCACTGGTTCGTGCGGGCCTTGGGGCAGGCGGTCTCCGAGGGGCTCGCGGTGCGCGGGGTACCGACGTCCACGTCGACACACGAGCTCGCCGTCTCGCTGGGAATCCCGCTGCTCGGCTTCGGCGAGTTCGACCGGCTCGACCTCGTCGTCGACGGGCCGGACGAGGTCGACCACGACGGCTACATGATCAAGGGCGGCGGTGCCTGCCTGCTCTGGGAGCGCATCGTGGCGGACGCGGGCGACCGCTTCGTCTGCGTCGCCGACACCACCAAGCTCGTCGACCGGCTGGGCGCGTTCCCGCTGCCGATCGAGGTCGTGCAGCACGGCTGGGAGTCAACAACCCGTTCGATCGCGCGGCTGCTGGCGCTGCACGGCTACGACGACGTGGAGCTCGTCCGCCGGGCGGTGGACGGGCGCCCGGTGCTGACCGACAGCGGCAACTTCCTCGTCGACGCGCACCTGCGGGCGATCACGGACCCGCTGACGATCGACCGCGAGCTCAACTGGATCCCCGGTGTCGTCGAGAACGGCCTGTTCACAGGTATCGCCGACGAGGTGATCTTCTCCGATCCCGACGGCAACGTCTCCGTGATGCAGACGTCGACCGCCCCGGCCGCGCGAGCGACCACCACGACTCGCGGCCGCCGCCTCCTTGCCGCCGACTCGACCCCACCCCCACTTCCGCCGAGGCGTCACCCACGGCCCAGAACACGCCGTAGTT
>JAWWPH010000499.1:0-7154 GCA_033850875.1 Nocardioidaceae bacterium
GGGTGCTTGTCGAGCCGCAGCCGGCCGTACCGTCCCATCGTCTCGGCGATGTCGACGAGCAGCGAGTGGGACACGGGGTAGCGCGAGTAGGTGAGCAGGGCGTCGACGACCTGCTCGGCGTCGTGGCCGGCAGCCCGTGCGTTCCACAGTCCGAGCGGCGTCAGCCGGTAGGTGTGGACGTGCTCCGGTGACCGCTCGAGCTCGGCGAACGCGGCGATGCTCCGGCGGCAGTCCCGCGCCTGCGGGTGATCGACCTCCAGGAGGAGTGTCTTGTCGGACTGGACGATGAGCGGACCGCCGGTCATGCGAGCGACCCCGCCTTGCGACGCGCCCGGTACGCCGCCACGTTGGCCCGCGACGAGCAGCGGTCGGAGCAGTAGCGACGCGAGCGGTTCGGAGACGTGTCGACGAACGCGTTGTCACACCGGTCTGCCGAGCAGATGCCGAGTCGGGTGGGGCCGAAGTCGACGACGAGCATCGCCAGCCCCATGATGCACTCGGCGGTGACGAGCGCGGACACGCTGGACCCGCGCTCGGCGACGTGGAGGTGCCAGCTCTCGCTGTCGTGCCCCGCGATATGGGGTGAGACCGGGTACTTCGACAGCAGTGCGTTGACGAGCGAGACGACGTGCTCGGGGTCGCCGAGGCTCGCCGCTTCGAACACGGGCCGCAGCTCGCGGCGCAGGCGCTTCAGCGGCGCCAGGTCCCGCGGGTCGAGGCGCTGCTGCAGCCACTGCCGGTTGACGAGGTAAGCGGCCAGGTCGTCGGTGCTCTCGAGTGGTGCATTGACGAGGCCAGCAGCCAGGTCTGCGTAACGAACGAAGTCCACCGCGCAATGCTACGTGGCGGAAGGAAGATTCGGTAATGCCCAATCCGCGAGATGGATCTTACGAACCGGAGCGCATGATGTGTGCGGCCGTGATCCGGTGCAAGGCGATGCTGAAGTGCTCCTGCGTCTTGACGTCTCGCGCCGTCAGCCGCCCGCCCTCGACGGACAGCGCGGTGACCACCCGCTCGGCGGAGACGCCACGGGTGTCGACCTGGCCGAACCAGACCGGCTCACCCGTCTCGACGGCCTCCCGCAGCGTGAGGACCGGTGACTCGAAGACGTTGTCGGGGGAGCGGTCCGCCGCACCGGTCTCGTCGGGAGCGTCGTGTCGGAGCGCGGCGAGGATCGACGCGATGGCCTCGGCATCGAGCGGGGCGTCCTCGCCGGCTGCGTCGGGGGGCGCAGCGAAAGCGCGCTCGCCCTGGCGGTGTACAGGGCGCTCGTACGCGACCGCTCCCGCCGAGGGCCGGCCCTGCCGGGCGAGGTCGCCGATCAGGTAGGTGAGCGGCTGTGGCAGCGGTGTGGTCGAGCGGCGCGTCAGGGTCTCGAGGATGTCGTCCCCGCTCCAGCCCAGCCGTTGCGCGCGCTGGAGCGAGTACAGCGAGATCCGGTACACGGTCGCGCCACCCCGCGACTCGACGTCGGCCAGTGCCCCCAGGTCCCGGGCGGCTTCGGGACTGAGCGGGCCGGGCGCGATCGCCGTGAGGTCGGCCTGGATCAGCACGTGGTCGACCCGAGGTGGGAACAGCTCCGCGATGCGGTCGCCGTGGGCGACCGTCGCGTCCGGGGACAGGAAGCTCGAGCGCGCACCCAGACCGGTGATCCCGAACCAGGCGGACTGATCGAGCATCGCCGTCATCTCGCGGTCCGCGGACGGGTGCCGGCGCGGCCGGTGCCAGGCCAACCAGGTCCTGAGCTCGGCTGCCGTGAGGACGACGGCATCGGCGGGGTCCCCGAACGCCTCCAGGCACAGCTGCTTGAGCCAGAACGGGCCGCTCGGTACGTGGTCGGCAAGCCAGGCGTCGACCAGCCGTGCCCACTGGTCGGCGAGGCCGAGGCCCTGCCAGGCGTCGAACTGCGCAGTCGGCAGCAGGATCTCGTCGTTGCCGCGGGCGGTGCTCCCCAGCAGGCGGGCCGACCGGGCGATCTCGAGATGCACGGTCGCCACTGCGGTGGGTACGTCGAGCAGCCCCGCGAGCGCACGCAGGTCACGACTGGCCAGTCCGCCGGTCCGCACGAGCTTGGCCGGCTGGTGGTCGCAGTGCTCCACCAAGACGTCGAGGCGGCGGACGAACTCGAATGCCGAGCCGGCCGCGACCTTGTCGACGAGCGCGGCCGACTGGCGCGGCCGGGTCTCGAACGACGGCGGCCGGTGCGGCGGCGGCTCGGCGGCCGCGCCGTCGGGGAACAGTCCCGCCATCGCCCGTACCGGGCGCAGCGAGGACAGGTCGCCCCACAGCAGCGCGAGGTCGAGCAGCCGCTGCGCCGCGGACTCGACGTCGGCGGTGTCGACACCGTCGCTCGCCAGGTCGGCCGGGGTGAACGCGGAGGGTTGGGCGCACGCACGGGCCGCCACCCAGAGCTCGAAGACCGTCAGGAGGTGCAGGGCCGCACCGACCGAATGCCGCGTCGTGGCCCGCGACGCGATCTGGCTGAAGTCGGTGGGTGCAGGGACCGCCAGGTCGGGACGCAGTTCCAGTAGCCGCGCGACTGCGGGGTCGTCTCGCTCCCGCAGCATCTGGGTCAGGGTGCGCGGAGGGGATCCCGAGGGCGACGTCCTGGAAGGGGTCATCCCTTCCACCGTAGTCGCAGTCACGCCCTGATCCGCCTCTTTGCCATGCGAGGATGGCGTGACGACGAGGAGAGGCAGGCTATGGCGCTCGTTCAGGCGCGGGGGTTGAACAAGGTGTTCAAGGGCAAGGCCGCCGTCAAGGAGCTGTCGTTCGACGTCGTCCCGGGGTCGGTGACGGGCTTCCTCGGGCCCAACGGAGCCGGTAAGTCGACCACGATGCGCCTGATGCTCGGGCTCGACAACGGCCAGGGCGTCACCACGTACGACGGGGTGGCCTACCGCGACCTGAAGGAGCCACTCCGGCACGTCGGGTCGGTACTCGACGCGAAGCCGTTCCATCCCACCCGCAAGGCCGTCAACCACCTCCGCATGCTGGCCGTGTCGAACTCCATCCCGTTCAGCCGGGTGACCGAGGTGATCAACATCGTCGGTCTCGGCGACGTCGCGGAAGCGAAGCCGAAGACGTTCTCCCTGGGCATGGGGCAGCGGCTCGGGATCGCCACCGCACTTCTGGGCGACCCGGGCACCTTGATCCTCGACGAGCCCGCCAACGGTCTGGACCCGCAGGGCGTGCACTGGCTGCGCACGATGCTCAAGGCGCTGGCTCAGCAGGGGCGTTCGGTGTTCGTGTCCAGCCATCTGCTGTCGGAGATGGCGCTGATGGCCGACCACCTCGTCGTGATCGGCCGCGGCGCGCTCATCGCGAGCGGAAAGATGGAGGACTTCATCTCGACCAGCCAACGCAACGCCGTCCTCGTCCGGGTCGACGACCCGCAGCTGCTCTCGCGTGAGCTGAGGGCGCGCAACGTCGCCGTCGTCTCGGAGCCCTCCGGCCGGCTCGTCGTCACCGGCATGGACTCCGACACCATCGGGGGGCTCGCGTTCGACCTGCATATCCGCGTCTTCGAGCTCACCAGCCGGCAGGCGACCCTCGAGGAGGCATTCCTCGACGCGACCGGGGCCTCGGAGGAGTTCCGTGCCTCCATGGGGCTCGGAGCGGACGGCGCCCCGGGCGGAGCCTACGGCTCGTCGCCGGCGGGATATCCGTCACCAGGCCAGCCGTCGCCGGGCCAGCCGTCGCCGGGCCAGGGTCCGCCGCCTCCGGCGGGGTCCGCACCCTGGCAGGGGTACGGTCCCGCGCAGGGGTACGGTCCCGCGCCGCAGCCCGGTCCCGGCCCAGGGCCCGGACATGACCCCCGGGTGCCGGAAGGCGACAACCGATGACGGGCGCGCTGCGCTACGAGTGGATGCGGATCCGGACGATCGCGTCGTCGTACTGGATGTCGGCGCTCGCCATCCTGCTCACTGCGGGCATCGCCCTGCTGCTCGCGAGCACGCTGTCCAGCTCCGACTTCACCGAGGTCGGCATCACCAACTCCGTGCTGAGCAACGTCGTCGCGATAGGCGGCGGGTCGCTTCCCGGCATCCCCATCCTGGCGGCCGCCTTCACTGCGGTGCTGGGTGCGCTGGCGATGGGCCACGAGTATCGCTACGGCACCAACAAGGCGACCCTGTCCGCGCTGCCGGACCGGATGGCGGTGGTCAGCGCGAAGGTGATCGTCCTCGCGATCTGGGTGGCCGCGGTCATCGCCATCGCCGTCGTCATCGACATCGTCATCGGCTGGCTCTTCATGGGCTCCTTCAGCCTCGACTCGGGCACCGTGCGTCCCGTGCTCGCCTACCTCTTCTACTGCGAGGGGTTCGCGATCGCCGGGCTCGCGCTGGCCTCGGTCTTCCGCAACCAGACCGGCGCCATCGTGGCCGTGCTCGTGTGGCCGTTCGTGATCGAGCCGATCGTCTACGGGATCCTCGCTGTCATCTCCCAGCGCTCCAACGCGAGCATCGGGAAGTTCACCAACCTGTTGCCGGCGTCGGCCGGGCGGCGCACGATGTTCGACCCCTACAGCGTCTGGTCCGGGCTCGGGGGGTCGGTGGACACGTGGGGGCTGGCGGCCAGCTTCGCCGTCTTCGCGGTCGGGGTGGTGGCCGCCCTGGTGGCCGGCTCGGTGCTCTTCGTCACCCGTGACGCGTGATCCGGTACTAATCTGCGGTCATGACAGCTGCCTCGTACGCGGCCGGCCCGACTGACGCGGCGCTGCTCGAGGAGACGATCGGGGACAACCTCGAGCGGACCGTCGCGGCGTACGGCTCTCACGAGGCGCTCGTGGAGTGCGAGAGCGGGCGCCGCTGGACGTACGAGGAGCTCGACACGGCGGTCGACGCCGTCGCACGCGGCCTGCTGGCCGAAGGCGTCCAGAAGGGCGACCGCGTCGGTATCTGGTCGCCCAACTGTGCCGAGTGGACGCTCACCCAGTACGCCACCGCGAAGGTCGGCGCGATCCTCGTCAACATCAACCCGGCGTACCGCACGCACGAGCTCTCCTACGTCGTCAACCAGAGCGGGCTGCGGCTGCTGGTGAGCGCCGACACGTACAAGACGAGCGACTATCGCGCGATGGTGTCGGAGGTCGAGCAGGAGTGCCCGACGCTCCAGCGCAAGGTCTACATCGGCACGCCCGACTGGGACGAGCTGGTCGAGTCCGGTCGAGGCCTCGACCCCGGTGTCCTTCGCGAACGGATGAGCGGGCTCGCGCCGACCGACCCCATCAACATCCAGTACACGTCGGGGACCACCGGCTTCCCCAAGGGCGCCACCCTCAGCCACAGGAACATCCTCAACAACGGCTACTTCGTCACCGAGCTCATCAACTTCAGCTCCGCCGACCGGCTCGCGATCCCGGTGCCCTTCTACCACTGCTTCGGCATGGTGATGGGCAATCTCGGCTGCACGTCGCACGGCGCGGCCATGGTGATCCCGGCTCCCTCGTTCGATCCCGTGGCCACGTTGCGCGCTGTCGGGGCCGAGCGGTGCACCGGCGTGTACGGCGTCCCGACGATGTTCATCGCCATGCAGACGACGCCCGACTTCGCGTCCTACGACCTGAGCTCGCTGCGTACCGGGCTGATGGCCGGCTCCCCCTGCCCGACGGAGGTCATGAAGCGCTGCGTCTCGGACATGCACATGGCCGAGGTGGGCATCGCCTACGGGATGACCGAGACGTCGCCCGTCTCGACCCAGACCCGGACCGATGACGACCTGGAGCGCCGGACCTCCACGATCGGCCGCGTTCATCCCCACGTCGAGGTCAAGATCATCGACCCCGTGTCCGGCGAGACGGTCCCACGCGGGACCCCCGGCGAGCTCTGCACGCGTGGCTACTCGGTGATGATCGGCTACTGGGACCAGCCCGCGAAGACCGCCGAGGTGATCGACTCCGATGCCTGGATGCACACGGGCGACCTGGGAGAGATGCGCGAGGACGGCTACCTCAACATCGTCGGGCGGATCAAGGACATGGTGATCCGCGGCGGCGAGAACGTGTACCCCCGTGAGGTCGAGGAGTTCCTGTACACCCACCCCGACATCGCCGACGTCCAGGTCATCGGCGTCCCGGACGAGCGCTACGGCGAGGAGATCTGCGCCTGGATCAAGCTGCGGGCCGGGGCGGAGCCGCTGGACGCCGAGCGGGTACGGCAGTTCGCAGCCGGGAAGCTCGCCGCCTACAAGATCCCGCGCTACGTCCAGATCGTCGACGACTTCCCCATGACCGTCACCGGGAAGGTCCGCAAGGTCGAGATGCGCGAACGCTCCGTCGAGGTGCTGGGTCTGGCGTCCGCCGCCGGCGCCCCCACCGCCTGACCCCCCTTCCGCCGAGACGTCCCCAACGTCCCGGTTCTGCCGGCGTGGCGCGCACCGATCGACGTCTCGGTGCAGCTCCCGGGCCGGCCGATGACGTCTCTGAGGGTTATGCAGCACCGGCCGTTTACGATGTAAGGTGCTGCCTGCGGGTACTGCCCGCCGGTTACCTGCGCGGTACAGGCCTCGTCGGTCAGCTATGCGGGTACAGCCCAGTTCGGTCAGTCGGAAAGGTGTCCACATGTCAACGTCGCAGCGGTCGTCGTCGTCAACGTCGCAGTCGCAGCGCCCGGAGGTGCCCTCCCAGAGGGACGTGCCGGGTCGAGACGCCGACAAGCCCACCGAGATCCCGGCGAAGGGCTGGTTCCAGATCCTCAAGCGCAGCTACAAGGAGATCAGCAACGACCACCTCACCCTGGTAGCGGGCGGCGTCGCGTACTCCTGGTTCATGGCGCTCTTCCCCGGGATGATCGCCGCCGTGCTCATCTACGGGCTCGTGACGAAGCCGTCCCAGGTGGCCGGCCAGGTCGCCAACCTGTCCAGTGGCCTGTCGCACAACGCCCAGACCCTGATCACGCACCAGCTCAAGACCATCGCGAGCACGCACAGCGGCGGCGCGAGCGTCGGGCTGATCATCAGCATCGCGCTTGCCCTCTGGAGTGCCTCGGCGGGCATGGCCGGGCTGGTCGAGGCTCTCAACATCGCCTATGACGAGGACGAGGAGCGCAACTTCGTCGTCAAGCGCGGTCTCGCGCTCCTGCTCACGCTCGGGTTCATCGTGTTCCTGGGAGTGGCCCTTGCGCTGGTAGCCGTGTTCCCGGTCGTCTTGTCGAACC
>JAWWPH010000508.1:0-4378 GCA_033850875.1 Nocardioidaceae bacterium
GGCGCCGACGCGCACTTCACCTTCGTCGGTACCGCAAAGTCCGAGCTGCCTGACGTGCCGGATGCCCCGGTCGTCGAAGAGGCTCTCCCGCCCACGTCCTGACCGCACGCCCGGACGTCACTGGGCCTGTTGCCGTAGTTCGGCAGCGGGCCTGGTGCCGTCTCGGGCGTGAACTCACGGCCAGGGCGGGCGTGGTCGCTCAGGCGACCGCAACGTCGCGTAGTCCCAGGAGCGCGAGCGCGCCGTCTCAGGGGAGCGCCAGGGCGGAGTCGCCCATCTGCACGACGAGCCCGTCATCGAGCAGGGAGTTGATCGCGCGCTCGCGCTGCACGGCGTCGTCCCAGCTGACGGAGAGGGTCTCCCGATCGACCGGGCCGTCGGAGCTGCGCAGGGCAGCGAGGATCCGTCCGCGGCAGTGCCGGTCGGTGCCGGTGTAGGTCTGTCCGGCGCGGCGAGGGCCCGCGTAAGCCGGGTAGCCCTCGGCTCGCCACACGCACAGCTCGCTTACCGGGCAGCGCTCGCAGCGTGGGGCGCGGGCCGTGCAGACGAGGGCCCCGAGCTCCATTGCCGCGACGCTCCAGCTGGCCGCCTGGGCGCCGTCGTCGGGGACCAGTCGCTCCGCGGCCTCTCGCTCCTGCGACGTCAGCGAGCGTTGCGGGAACTGCTCACCGAGGACGAGCCGCGCGAGGACGCGCCGGACGTTCGTGTCCAGCACGACCGTCCGTCGCCGGTAGGCGAAGGCGGCTACCGCCGCAGCGGTGTACTCGCCGACGCCCGGCAGCGACCGAAGCTCCTCCGGATCGGCAGGGACCACGCCCTCGAAGTCGCTGTCGATGACGCGCGCCGCCTGCCAGAGCCGAGCCGCGCGTCTCGGGTACCCGAGCCGGCCCCACATGCGCAACGCATCCCCGACCGAGTCCCTCGCCAGTGCGGCGGGGGTGGGCCAGCGGTCGAGCCAAGCGGCGTAGACCGGCAGCACCCGCTCGACCGGGGTCTGCTGCAGCATCACCTCACTGACAAGGACCTCCCAGCCACCTGTACCGGGCCGACGCCATGGCAGGTCGCGGGCGGCGGAGTCGTACCAGGCGACGAGTGGCCGATAAGCGGGACCGTGAGGCATGTCGCAGCGATGATGCCAGAGATCGGTGTTCGTGGCGGTTAGCGTGGGGCTCATGAGCAGCCTGATGCGACCTTCGGGCCCGTTGCCCTCCCGGGTGTACTGGGTGCGCCGGCTGCTCGTGTTCGCCGTGGTTCTGCTGGTGGTCGCCGTGGCGTGGCGGCTACTGAGCTCCAACGGTGCCGCCGCCGGGTCGTCGGGCTCCAAGCCGGATGCCTCGCTGTCCGGCGTCGGCGGCTCCCCGACCTCGTCGGCCGCCTCACCGCCGACAGTCACGGGTACGAGCAGTCCACCGGCGACCCATCACAAGTCTTCGCACCGCCTCGCACAGCACCGGCACGGGTCGCCTGCACGGCACGCAGCAAAGTCGTCCGCGCCTGCCCCCACCGGGACGTGCGCCCCGACCGACGTAGGCATCGCCGTGAGCGCGCCGGACGCGAATGTCGGTCAGGGGACGGTCGCCACGTTGGCGCTCACGACGTTGGACGGGGCAGTCTGCACTCTGCAGATCACGCCGTCGTCGATGGTCCTGCGCATCACCTCCGGTGACGCCGTGGTGTGGACGAGCGACGACTGCCCGAACCTGCTGCCGGCCAGGCAGATCGTCGTACGGCCCGACCCCGCCACCAGCTACCGCTGGCGGTGGGACGGACGCAGGTCGGTGCAGAGCTGCGTCTCGGCCGGTACCGTCGCCACGCCCGGTCACTACTCGCTGCAGGCCGCGCTGGTGGGCGCAGGCATCTACCAGGGGACCTTCGACATCACGCGGTAGCTCGGCCGGACGGTCAGACGTAGCGCTCGAGGATGCTGGACTCGGCAAGCCTCGACAGGCCCTCGCGCACTGTCCGGGCCCGCGTGTCGCCGACGCCGTCGACCGTCTGCAGGTTGTCGGTGCTTGCCGCCAGCAGTTTCTGCAGGCTGCCGAAGTGCTCGACGAGTCGTTCGACCACCGTGCCCGGCAGCCGGGGTACCTTCGCCAGCAGCCGGTAGCCCCTCGGGCTCACCGCGCTGTCGAGGTTCTCCGGGCCCCCCAGCCCGAGCGGTCCGGCGACGATCGCGATGTCGAGCAGGTCGGTCGCCGACAGGGCCCCTACCTCGGCGAGCACCGAGCCCACCTCTCGACTGCGCCGCGGGGTGGGCATGTAGTCGCGGATGACGAGCTCGCGCTCGGTGTCCACCCCGGCGACGAGCTCGTCGAGCTGAAGGGCCAGCAGCCGTCCGTCGTTGCCGAGCTCGAGCACGTAGTCGTTGATCTCGTTCGAGATCCGCAGCACCATTTCGAGCCGCTGGACCACGGAGGCGACGTCTCGTACCGTCACCAGGTCCTCGATCTCTAGGGCCGACAGCGTGTCCGACACCTCGTCGAGGCGCATCTTGTAGCGCTCCAGGGTCGCGAGCGCCTGGTTGGCGTGGGACAAGATGGCGCCGGTGTTCTCCAGCACATAACGGGTGTCGCCGACATACAGCGCGATGATGTTCATCGACTGCGATACGGAGATGACGGGCAGACCGGTTTGCCGGGCCACCCGGTCGGCGGTGCGGTGCCGGGTACCGGTCTCGGCCGTCGCGATCGTCGAGTCGGGCATCAGATGGACCCCGGCGCGCATGATGCGATGCGCCTCGCGGTCGCAGACGATGGCACCGTCCATCTTCGCCAGCTCGCGCAGACCGGTCGCACTGAACTCGATGTCGAGGGTGAACCCGCCTGTACAGAGGGACTCGACCGTCTTGTCGTGTCCGAGCACGATCAGGGCGCCGGTACGGCCGGAGAGGATCCGCTCGAGCCCTTCGCGCAGGTCCGTACCCGGAGCCACTGCCGCGAGTGTCGCCCGCAGCCTCGGCTCCAGCGTCTGTCGGTCCCCGCTCGCCACGATCGCCCCTCGTGTTACGGAATGATGAAGTTCCGCTTCAGTCTAGAGGCGGAGGCGGTGCCGTCTGCGCTGGGAAGCTCAATCGCCGGGATGGGAGTCACCTCACCACCTGCAGGCCGCCCGGGTCGCGTGCACCGTCTCGTGGCACGAGCCTCACCGCCGCGAGCGCCGACCGCAGATCGGGGCACTCGACGACGGCCAGGTCGCAGACGGTGGCGACGCGAGCAGGAGCCGGCCCGTGCTCGGACGGAACCACCGCAGCGGTGAAGCCGAGACGGGCGGCCTCGGACAGCCGCTGTGACATGTTGGGCACCCGACGAAGCTCACCCGCGAGCCCCACCTCCCCGATGGTGACCGTGTCCGCGGGTACTGCCCGGTCAACGGCCGCGCTCGCGAGCGACACGGCCACGGCGAGATCGGCTGCCGGCCCACGCAGTGACGCCCCACCCACCGTCGACGCGTAGATGTCGCGCGCGGTCAGGTCGAGCCCGACCCGGCGGTGGAGAACGGCGATGAGCATCGCCAGTCGGGACGAGTCCAGCCCGCTCACGGCCCGCCGCGGGTGCGGACCCTCACGAGACGTCACCAGGGACTGCACCTCGGTGATGAGTGGCCGCCTGCCCTCCAGGGTCACGGTGACGCACGTACCGGACATGGGCACCGGGTGCCTCGAGATGAACAGGCCGCTGGCGTCGGCCACCTCCACGATGCCGTCGTCGCAGAGGTCGAAGCAGCCGATCTCGTCGACGGGACCGAACCGGTTCTTCACTGCCCGCAACAGCCGCAGTCGAGAGCCGCGATCGCCCTCGAAGTGCAGCACGACGTCGACGATGTGCTCGAGGGCGCGTGGTCCGGCGATCGAGCCGTCCTTCGTCACATGGCCGACCAGGAGGGTCGGCAGGTGCCGGGACTTCGCAACCCTCACCAGTGCGGCGGTGACCGCGCGGACCTGGGTGACGCCTCCGGCTGCACCCTCGACGTCGCCGCTGGCGATCGTCTGGATCGAGTCGATCACCAGCAGGTCGGGATCGACGGCCTCGATGTGGCTCAGCACCGCAGCCAGATCGGTCTCCGCAGCGAGGTACAGATGGTCCTCGAGCGCGCCGGTGCGCTCGGCTCGCAGCCGGACCTGGGCAGCCGACTCTTCGCCGGACACGTAGAGCGCCTTGGCACCCCTGCGGGCAGCCTGTGCGGCTACCTCCAGGAGCAGCGTCGACTTCCCGACGCCGGGCTCGCCGGCCAGCAGCAGGACTGCCCCGGGCACGATCCCACCTCCCAGGACACGGTCGAGCTCGCTGACGCCGGTGTCGTGGGAGACGGCCGCCGCCGCTTCGACGTCTCGGATGGGCACCGCAGCACTGGTGACCGGGCCGGCCGTCAGGCGTACCGG
>JAWWPH010000210.1:0-11902 GCA_033850875.1 Nocardioidaceae bacterium
AGGCGACATTCCTGACCGCTCGACGCGACAATCCCGCCCGCTCGAGGCGGCATTCCTGACCGCTCGACGCGACATTCCTGGCCGCTCGAGGCGACATCTGCGCCCAGTCGAGGCGACATCTGCGCCCGCTCGGCAGGACATTCCTGGCCGGTCGGCGGTCAGGTGAGGACGGCCCGGAGCGCGTCGGGGATCGACGCCACGACCGAGGTCGCGCTGAGCGGGCCGCCGCGCGAGGCGAGCGTCGCCGCCGACCCGTGCAACCAGGCCCCGGCCGACGCGGCGTCGAAACAGTCGAGTCCGGCGGCGAGGAGCGTCGCGGTGATCCCCGCGAGCACGTCGCCCGCACCCGCGGTGGCGAGCCACGGCACCCCCGTGGTGTTGACCCGGATCCGCCCGTCGGGAGCGGCGATCACCGCACGTGCGCCCTTCAGCACAACAACCGCGTCCCACCGCTTCGCCGCGGTAGTGGCGGCCTCGAGCATCCGGGCCTCGACGTCCGTACGGTCCCGGTCCAGCATCCGAGCGAGCTCCCCTGCGTGCGGGGTCAGCACCACCGGACCGCTGCATCGGGAGGGCAGCTCAGCCAGGGCGTCGGCGTCGACGACCGTCGGCAGCCCGTCGGCGAGCACCCGCCGCACCGTGTCGCCCTGTCCCTGCCCCAGCCCCGGGCCGACCACGTGTGCCTGTACCTGTCCCGGACCGATCACCACCTCCGGGTGTGCGCCGCGGACGATGGCGTCCGCTCCGCCGTTGTACCGGACCATGCCCGCCAGCCCGGTCGCCACGGCAGCCGACGTCACCAGCAGCCCCGCCCCCGTGTACTGCGCCGAGCCCGCCTCGATGCCCAGCAGCCCACGTGAGTACTTCTGGGCGTCGTGGGCGGGCCTCGGCACCAGGCGGCGTACGTCGTCGCCCTGCAGAACCTGTACCGCCGGATCGCCCAGGTACGGGTCGAGCCCGATGTCCACCAGCTCGACCGAGCCCGCTGCCTGTGCGGCGGGATCCACGAACAGCCCGACCTTGTGCGTTCCGAACGTGACCGTCACATCCGCCTCCACGTGCGGACCGGCCAGCTCACCGGAGTCGACGCCGATCCCGCTGGGGACGTCGACCGCCACCACGGGTGCAGTGAGCCCGGCCACGAGCCCGGCGGCCCGCTCGTCGAGCCCTCCCCTGCCGCCGATCCCCACGATTGCGTCGAGCACGAGGTCGTACTCACCCGGCTCGTCGACGACGTAGCCGCCAGCGGCGACGAACTCGGCGAGGCCGCCCTCGTGTGCTGTCTCCGCCAGCAGTACGGCCTCCGCGCGGGCCCCCCGACGAACGAGCCGGGCCGCGGCGTACAGCGCGTCGCCCCCGTTGGCACCGGAGCCTGCGAGCACGAGCAGGCGCGCACCATAGACACCCCCGAGGAACTGCGCGCACGCGGTCGCGAGCCCCGCGGCCGCCCGCTGCATCAGGGCGCCCGCCGGCAGCGTTGCCATCAGCTCGCCCTCGGCCCGACGGACCTGCTCGACCGTGTACGCCGACCTCATCGATTCGCCTCCAATACGACGACCGCCGACGCGATGCCGGCGTCGTGGGACATCGACACGTGCGTGACGTCGACGCCGAGCTCCGCGGCACGCCGCGCCACCGTGCCCGACAGCGACATCGACGGCCGCCCGCTCGGGTCGGTACGGACCTCCACGTCGACCCACCGCAGGTCCGCCGGGGCGCCGAGCGCCTTCGCCAGCGCCTCCTTCGCAGCGAAGCGAGCGGCCAACGACGCCAGCGAACGCTCGAGCTCCAGCTCGGTGAAGAGCCTGGTCCGGATGGACGGGGTACGACTCAGTGTCTCGGAGAACCGTGCGATGTCGACCACGTCGATCCCGACGCCGACGATCACCGCAGCCGCCTCATGGACGTCAGCCTAACCACCGACGGCGGCCCGGTCCGACGTGACAATGTGGGCGCATGCCCTCCGAGGACCAGTCGCCGTACGTCGAGCTCGACCGCTCGGCCTGGGCGGCGCTGGCGGAGTCGATGTCGCTGCCGTTGTCGGCGGCGGAGATCGAACGGCTCCGGGGACTCGGTGAGGAGCTCGACATCAGCGAGGTGTCGGACGTCTACCTGCCGATCTCGAGGTTGCTGAGCCTGTACGTCCGCCATGTCGGGGCCCTGCACCGCGCCACCCAGTCGTTCCTCGGCGACTCCCAGCCGCAGCGCACCCCGTTCGTCATCGGCATCGCCGGGTCTGTCGCGGTGGGCAAGTCGACGACGGCCCGGCTGCTGCGTGAGCTGCTCGCTCACTGGCCCGAGCACCCTGACGTCGCGCTCGTCACCACCGACGGGTTCCTGTACCCGAACGCCGAGCTCGAGCGCCGCGGCCTGCTCGACCGGAAGGGCTTCCCCGAGTCGTACGACCGCCGCTCGCTGCTCCGGTTCGTCATCGACATCAAGTCGGGCAAGGACGACGTCTCTGCGCCGGTCTACTCCCATCTCGTGTACGACGTCGTCCCCGACCAGCGCCTGGAGCTGCACCGGCCCGACATCGTCTTGATCGAGGGGCTCAACGTGCTGCAGCCCGCCCGGGTGACGGCACGCGGTCAGGTGGGCCTGTCGGTCCGCGACTTCTTCGACTTCACCGTCTACGTCGACGCGGCGACGCCGGACATCCGTCACTGGTACACGTCACGCTTCCTCCGGCTTCGAGAGACCGCCTTCCGCGATCCCGCGTCGTACTTCAGCCGCTACGCGAGGCTCACCGAGCCGGAAGCCGTCGCCGAGGCGGAGCGCATCTGGGACACGATCAACGGTCCCAACCTCGAGGAGAACATCAAACCCACCCGCAGCCGGGCGACGCTCGTGCTCCGCAAGGACGCCGACCACTCGGTGCGGTACGTCCGGCTCCGCAAGCTCTGAGCCCGGGCTAAACCGGTGGCTCCCGGCGCAGCCGGTGCCTAGCATCGCTTCGTGCTGACACGCCCCGTCGACATGACGGACAAGGCCGAGTTCAGGGCGTGGTACGGCCTGCTGCGCGAGGCTGACCTCAGCGGGCGGCCCGAGCACGCCCCCTTCTTCTCCGAGCGCGAGGCCGAGGTGATCTTCTCGGGCGCCGACCCGTCAGAGGAGGTGACCGCGTACGCCGGCGTCGAGGGTGACACCATGCACGGGACGGGATTCATGTCCCTCCCGCTGCTCGACAACCTCGACAAGGCCTCGGTCTACGTCGCGGTGCCGCCGGCTCGCCGTCGCCGGGGAGTCGGCGCCGCGATGCTGACGGACCTCGTCGACCTTGCCACCAGGGCCGGCAGGACCACGATCCTGACCGAGTGCCACGTCCCCGCCGACCTGGTGGATTCGCACGGCTCCCGGAGGTTCGCCGAGAGGAACGGCTTCACCCATGCGAACACGGAGATCCGCCGCGAGCTTCGGCTCCCGGTGCCGGATCGGACGCTGTCCGCCTGGGCCGCTGAGGCGTCACCCCATCACGCCGGCTACACCGTCGCCACGTACGTCGACGACATACCGCAGGAGCTGGTGAGCTCCTTGTGTCACGTACGCAACCAGCTGGGCCTGGACGCGCCGACGGGCGACATCGAGCACGAGGAGGAGGCGATGACGCCCGAGGCGTTCCTGCAGCGGCAGGCCATGCAACGCGACATGGGCGTCACGACCTACTGGACACTGGCGACCGACGTCAACGGCGAGACTGTCGCCTTCACCGCCTTGGGCGTGCCCGTCGACCCGCCGGACTGCGTGTACCAATGGGGAACCGTCGTCCTGCGCGGCCACCGCGGTCACCGACTCGGGCTGGCCGTGAAGGCGGCGAACCTCGGCGCCCTGCAGGCGGACCACCCCGAACGATCGCTGGTCAGCACGCAGAACGCTGAGACGAACGCCCCCATGGTCGCCATCAACGACAAGATGGGGTTCCGTGCGGTGGAGGTCATGCTGGAGTTCAAGCGGGCGGCACCCGCACCGTCGAACGTTGCCGTGGCTGCCGGCCGGCGCTGAAAACTCTTCGTCGGCCTGAGTGGGGCGCCCGTAGCATCGGCGGGTGCAGATCCGGCCGATCGACGTCGACGACCGCGCGCAGTTCCGGCGCTGGTACGCGATCACTCGTGAGGCCTGGCTTTTCCAGCGACCTGACGCACCGGTGTGGTCCCGGCACGAGCTCCAGGTCGCGCTCTCGCGGGCCGACGGCGCCGAGCGCCTGACCGCGTACGGCGCCTTCGACGGCGAGAACATGCAGGCGGCCGCCATGATCGCTGTGCCACTGGTCGACAATCTCGACAAGGTCAACCTGTACGTCTGGGTCGCACCGTCCCTGCGTCGCCAGGGGATCGGCGGGGCACTCTTGGAGCACCTGGTCTCGGCGTCCGTCCGCGAAGGGCGCACGACCATGCTGGCCGAGTCGTGGCTGCCCCAAGACGCGCGAGCCGACCATCCGTACCACCGATTCGCATGCAAGCACGGGTTCGCCCTCGCCAACACCCAGATCCGGCGGACGCTGGCGCTCCCGGTGCCGAACGACAGGCTCGAGGCCCTCGCCGCCGAGGCGCGTGACCACCACCCCGACTACCGGATCCAGACCTATGTCGACGACGTGCCGAAAGGCCTGCTCGCGTCGTACTGTCACCTGCGGAACCAGGTAGGGCTGGACGCCCCGACGGGCGACGTCGCGCTCGAAGCCAGGGCGCTGACCCCGGAGATCGTGCTGCGGCGCCAGGCCATTGCCAAGGAGCAGGGGCGCACCACCTACCTCGCCTTCGCGGTGGAGCCCGGCGGTGAGGCCGTCGCGTACACCTCGCTGGTCGCCCCCGACAAGGATCGGGTCTACGTGTACCAGTCAGGGACGCTGGTGCGCCGAGACCACCGCGGTCATCGCCTGGGACTCGCGGTGAAGGTCGCCAATCTGGTCTCGCTCCAGCAGCGCTGCCCGGGCCGCCGGTTCGTCAACACGGAGAACGCCGAGGTCAACGGCCTGATGGTGCAGATCAACGAGAAGCTGGGTTTCCGACCCGTCGAGGTGCTCGCCGAATTCCAGCGCATGGTGTCGGCGGCGACCGCTACCGTGCCGGCATGACCGAGCAGACACCGCCTGACGACCGGGTCGAGCCCTCCTTCCTCGCCGACGAGCGCGCGATGCTCGACGGCTGGCTCGACTACCACCGCCGCACCTTGCTCTGGAAGTGCGAGGGGTTGAGCGACGAGCAGGTGAAGACGGCGTCCGTGCCGCCGTCGAAGATGACGCTGATCGGTCTGGTCCGCCACATGTCGGAGGTGGAGCGCGGCTGGTTCGCCGAGTTCTTCGGCACCGACGAGACCGAGATCTACTGCACCCCTGACAACCGCGAGGCCGAGTGGGACGACGTTGCAGGCGCCGATGTCGCCGCCGACCTCGCGACCCTGCGGCGCGAGATCGAGACGTACCGCGAGCACGCCGCCCGCTTCTCCCTCGACGACGTGCAGACCGACTCGCGCGGCCGCGACATCAACCTGCGGTGGGTCTACACCCACATGATCGAGGAGTACGCCCGGCACAACGGGCACGCCGACCTGATCCGCGAGCGGATCGACGGCGCGACCGGCGACTGAGCGAGCCTGTCCCACCGGTGCCCCGGGGCTGCCGGTGCGGGCGTACGGCGGTGCCTGCGCCTCAACCCGACGCAGGCGTGGCGTCGATGCAGTCCATCGCGATCACCAGGTCGGCCGCTGCCCGAGCGATCCGCACCCGTCGGGCGTTGGCCTCGTCCGAGCGGTCGACCCACTCGGCGGCGGCCTCGCGCGACTTCCCGTACTGCACGTGGCGGTCCACGAGCCGGCCACGGCGAAGCTCGTCGGCGACGTCGCAGTACCACACCTCGGCCAGGTGTGAGCGTGCTATCGGCCACGCACCCTCGTCGAGCAGCAGGTAGTTCCCCTCGGTCACGACGAGACGTACCGAGGGCGTTACCGCGATGCTGGCGGCGATCGGCTGCTCGAGGTCCCGCTCGAAGCCGGGCAGGTACACCACCTCGTCGGTCTCTCGGCGCAGCCGGGCGAGGGCGGCGGCGTAGCCGGCAGCGTCGAACGTCTCCGGTGCCCCCTTGCGGTCGAGGAGGCCGAGCCGGGCCAGCTGCACGTCGGCGAGGTGGAACCCGTCCATCGGGGCGTGGGCGACCCACCCGGACCCGGCATCGAGGTCGGAGCCGTCGGCCAGCTCGTCCAGCAGCAGCGAGACCAGCGTCGTCTTCCCGGCACCAGGGGGCCCGGTGATGCCCAAGATGGCCCGGCGATCGGTCGTCCCGAGCGCGCGGGCCCGCTCGACGAGCGACGCCAGGGTGGTCAGATCACGCCCTTGGTGACGAGGAAGCAACCGTACGGTCGGTCCTCTGTTGTCGCGACGACCAGGAACGCCTCACGGGCTCTGCGGTAGAAGTCGAACCGTTCGAGTGGTTCGACGGGTACCTCACGACCCTCGGCCGCATCGAGGATCTTCCGGAAGTCGTCGTGGACGTCGAGCATCGAGGACTCCGCCCCGACCGGACCCATCCGGAAGACCGCCGGCTCGACGAACGTGTCGACGGGCAGCACGGACAAGACGGCGGTCGCCGCCTCGTCGACCGATGCTCCGGACAGCCGCACGACGTGTCGCCCGGTGGAGACCGCCGGGTAGTTGCGGTCCACGATCGCCACCACGTCCCCATGGCCCATGTCCTGCAGCAGCCCGAGCAGCTCGCCGTTGAGAAGTGGATCCACGTTCTTCAGCATGCGGTACACCGTAGAGCGTCGGCGGTGGGCGCGGCGGGCGCGGCGGGCGCGGTCGCGTCCGGCGCCGACGTCGTCGGGGGGCGAGCGGCCGCGCCGCGGGTGGGATGGACCGGTCGGGTCAGCCGAGCCGGTTGCGCTCGGCCCACAACGCCGCCTGGGTACGGTCGCTGACCCCGATCCGTTGGAACGTCGAGGTCAGGTGCGCCTTGACCGTCCGCTCGGTGATTCCCAGCCGTCGAGCGATCTGCTTGTTGGCGAGGCCCTGGCGTACGAGGCCCAGTACCTCGAGCTCGCGCGGGGTCAGGTCCACCGTGAGCACGGGCGTCGAGGTGCGCGCCGTCAGCAGCTGTCGCGCCGCGCGCGGGTTGAGCGGCGACTCACCGCGAGCGGCCGCGCGGACTCCCTCCAGCAGATCCTCCGGCTCGGTGTCCTTGAGGAGGTACCCGATGGCACCGGCGTCGAGGGCGGCGACGATCCGCTCGCTGTCGGAGAAGGAGGTCAGGACGACGACCTGCGACTCGGCGCCGGAGGCGACGATCTGACGGGTGGCCGCCACCCCGTCGGTGCCCGGCATCTGCAGATCCATGAGCACGACATCCGGGCGGAGCTCGAGCACCATCGTGACCGCCTGAGCGCCGTCGGCCGCGGAGCCGAGCACCTCGATCCCGTCGGCGCCGGCGAGCAGCTGTTCGAGCCCGAGCCTGACCATGGCATGGTCGTCCGCGAGCACCACACTGATCATCGGGCGGTCTCCAGTCTCACAGCGGTACCCGAGCCGGGTGCCGACTCCACGGTGAGCGTGCTGCCCGACTCGGTGATGAGGTCGCGCAGACCCCGAAGGCCCAAGTGTCCCTCACGTGCCGGCATGCGCGGGTCGAAACCCACGCCGTCGTCGACGACGTCGAGCGACACCGTGTCGCCACGTACCCCCACCCTGACGCTGAGCTTCGACGGGCGCCCGTGCCGCAGCGCGTTGCGGACGGCCTCCTGCGCGACCCGCCAGGTGAGCGCAGTCGCCTCCTCGCCGACACTGCTCGTGTCGTCGACATCGAGCTCCACCTCGACCCCGGAGGCCACGGCAGGGGCAACCAGGTCGTCCAGCGCGGCCGCGAGACCCTCGGTACGAAGGTCGGGAGGGTAGATCTCGACGAGCAGCGACCGGAGCGTGCGGAGGCTCTGGCGGATCCTCGTGCCCAGCGCCTCGACGCGGCCGGCGAGCTCCGGTCTGTCGCTGAGCTCGCGCGCGGTCGCCGACGCCCCGAAGGAGATCCCCGCCAGGTCCTGCACCACACCGTCGTGGAGGTCGCGGGCGATGCGTCTTCGCTCGGCCTCGGATGCCTCGACGGCAGCCATGAGCAGCCGCTCGCGTTCGGCAGCCGAGGCGTCCAGCCGCCGGGCGAGGACCCAGACGACCGGGATGGTCAACGCGACGAAGATCAGCAGCCCGGCGACCGTGATCGGACGGAAGGCCGCCAGCACAGCGGCGCTGCGCCGCGACACGTCGTCGTAGGAGTAGTACGCCTCGAACAGCAGCGGTTGGCCGCCGTGGACGCGCACCTGGGTGTAGACCTCGAGCAGTCGCCCCCAGTTCTTCTCGTACCTGTTCTCCGGCTCGGTCAGGTCCGAGACAGCGGCGGCGGTTCCCCCGGTCTCCAGCACCCGGAGCTCCGCTGGGCCCAGGCTGAACCGTTGCCCGATCAGCCGCGTCTCGTCGGAGTACACGATCCTGCCGGTGGAGTCCCAGATCTTGATCCGCAGCACGTCGCCCACGATCAACCTTTTGAGTGCGAAGACGTCGAAGCGGTCGAGCGAGGCGGACTGCTGGCGGACGAGACCCCGAGTAAGAGCGGGCTGGACGACCGTCGTGGCGAGCAGGCGCGTGGTGGCGCGCGCGTCAGCGATCGCCTCCGCGGTCGCGGCTCGCTTGCTGAGCCACCCCGATCCGACGATCAGTACGATCAGCGCCACCAGGCCGGCGGCGACGAACTGGAGCACCGGGCGGGTCCACCGCGGTCGCCGGACCGTCGCCGGCCCCTTGGCCGACGACGGTCCGCGCAGACCTCGTGACGGTGACCACCTCATGGAAGTGACACCAGTATGGTCTGCTCGACCCCTCAGATCTGCAGGGTTCCGTGACAACGCGCACCGCTTCTCAGGTTGACGGCACGCAGGCCGATCCGGTCCGGACCAGACGTGTTGACGAGGCGCCGCTCGACGGTGAAGGACCCGCTGGGCGCGCGCGTCGTCGCCGTACCGTGCGCGGAGACCCGGCCGTCGTGGAAGATCCGCCATCTCCAGTGCTGACCGACGTGGTTGCTGTCGACCTCCGCCTCGACCTCGAGGCGACCGTTGTCGGCCTTGGCCTTCAGCTTCCATACCGCCGCCGAGCTGCAGCCTCCGCTGCGGCGCACGTCGCCGCCGCCGCCATGGCTCGCCAGTGCAGGAGTGGTGCCGACGGCCACCAGGCCGAGGGCCATCGTGACAGCGGCCAGACGCGATGAGACAGTGGTCATGATTCCTCCAGGAGTAAGAGATGGAGTCGCGTGCATCGCGACTCCTCAACTGTCGCTTCTCCCGGGGGCAGTTCGCTATTGGCCGGTGGTGCTACGACCTGATGGGGGCGTCAGGCGAAGCGAGCGCCGCGGTCGCGGCTCTGGGGTCAGAGCCTCCGCTGCATCTCGACGAGCCGCTCGACGGCCCGGAAGCCGAGCGTGTCGTTGATGGCCACCATCGGCCCGTTCTCCTCAGCGTTCCACGAATGGACGGCACGCACCGTGGGGAACCGGGCCTGGAAGCAGCGCAGGTTCGCGACCTTGCCGGCCAGGCCGAGGCGATGCCCGCGGTGCTCCGGAAGGACCAGGGTCCCGCCCTGGAAGCCGATCGTCGGCTGGGACTCGCTCGTCGACATGTCGGTGAGCGCCACCATGGACCCGTCCGGCGCGAACGCGACGGTCGAGCAGATGTGGCGCCCCGCCTGGCGGAAACGGGCCTCGGTCTTCCGCACCCGGTCGGCGTCCCACGCCTCCGGCTCGACGTCGAGGTCACCCGTGGGAGCCTCGTCGTTGAACGCCGACTGCAGGGCGCAGTAGCCCTCCAGGTACCCGTCCGGGACGAGGTCGCCCACGGTCTCCAGTCGGTAGTCGGCGTGGTGCGGGGCGGCTGATGCTGCAAGCGCGGCCAGCCGGTCCTGGTCCAGCGGCAGGTCGAGGACTCGGTGCCGTTCGACGATGCCGGTCGTGAACCCTCGTCGTTCGAGGAACTCGCGACCCTCCGAGCGGCCCGCCAGGGGCATGCTGACCTCGACGACCACCGTCGAGCGGCTCTTGGTACGGGCCAGGCGCAGGCCCGCGTCGAGCAAGGCACTTCCCACTCCCCGACGTCGCGCAGCCGGCCGTACCCCGATCTCCATGAAGGCGACGTGGGTGTTGTCGAGGACCGGCAGGATCACCTGGTTGGAGCCGAGGACCTGGCCGTCTTCCAGCGCCGCGAGAGGATGCTGCTCCATCGAGTTGTCGGCCGCACGGAAGGCAACCTTGGCGGACAGCAGCGGCCAGAACGTCGAGTACGGCCGTTCGTACTCGTCGGCCTCCTTGCCGGCCTCCCAGAAACGTCGGACGAGGTCGTCGTCGTGTACGTCGATCTCCCCGACTTCCATCTGGCCGAGGGTAGGCAGGATCAAGCGGCCCGCCAACCGGTTATCCGCGCACGGCGGAACAGCGGACGCGCGAGCTCAGAGGGCGAGGGCCGACTTCACGACGTCCGCGAGGCGCTCGGCCATGGACCGGGCATCGGCCTCGGACTCGGCTTCCACCATCACGCGCACGAGTGACTCGGTCCCGGAGGGCCTCAGCAGCACCCTGCCGCGGTCACCCAGCTCGGCTTCGGCGTCCCTGACCGCCGCGAGCACTGCCGGCTCACGGTCGGCGCGGAGCTTGTCGACGTCGGGGACGTTGATCAGCACCTGAGGCATGCGCTGCATCACGCCGGCGAGGTCGGCGAGACTGCGGCCGCTGGCAGCCATCTGCGCCACCACGTGCAGCGCGGTGAGCGTGCCGTCCCCTGTCGTCGCGTGGCTGCTCATGATGACGTGCCCGGACTGCTCGCCGCCGAGCGTGTAGCCGCCGGCACGCATCTCCTCGAGCACGTACCGGTCTCCGACCTTGGCCTGCACGACCCGGATACCGGCCGCCCGCATCGCCTGGAGGAAACCGAGGTTGCTCATCACGGTCGCGACGACGGTGCCGCCCACCAAGGTGGCGGCCTGGTGCTCGGCGAGGGCCAGGACGGCGAGCAGCTGGTCGCCGTCGACCACCTGCCCCGACGAGTCCACTGCGAGGCACCGGTCGGCGTCGCCGTCGAAGGCGAAGCCGGCATCGGCGCCGTGAGCCACCACCGCCTTCTGCAGCTCACCGAGATGGGTCGACCCGCACCCGTCGTTGATGTTGAGCCCGTCCGGCAGGTTGTGAATGGCCGTCACGTCGGCCCCGGCCTGCTGCAGTGCTCTCGGCGCCGCCAGGGACGCCGCGCCATTGGCGCAGTCCACGACGATGCGCAGTCCCGAGAGCGGTACGGAGATGGTGGAGAGGAGGTGCCGGACGTACCGGTCCACCGCCCCGGGGGCGTCGAAGACCCGGCCCACTCCGGCACCGGCGGGTCGGTCGCCTCCGACGTCGAGGGCGGCTTCGATCGCGTCCTCGAGGTCGTCGTCGAGCTTCAGACCGCCCCGCGCGAAGAACTTGATGCCGTTGTCGGGCATCGGGTTGTGGGACGCCGAGATCATGACGCCGAAGTCGGCACCGTCGGCTGCCGTCAGGAATGCGACCCCCGGCGTGGGCAGGACGCCGACGCGGCACACGTCCACGCCGGCCGATGCGAGGCCGGCGACGACGGCCGCCTCGAGGAACTCCCCGGACGCCCGGGGGTCGCGGCCGACCACGGCCAACGACCGCCCCGTCTCCGAGCCCCGCGAGCGGCCGAGCACATGTGCCGCCGCGAAGGAGAGCTGCAGCGCCAGCTCGGCGGTGAGGTCGCGGTTGGCGATGCCCCGAACGCCGTCAGTGCCGAAGAGTCGTGCCACGGGAGGGGCGGCCGGGACTCAGCGCTTGCTGTACTGCGGCGCCTTGCGGGCCTTCTTGAGGCCGGCCTTCTTCCGCTCCTTGATGCG